>JAIRKB010000038.1 GCA_031260385.1 Propionibacteriaceae bacterium
CCCCCCCCCCCCCCCCCCCCCCCCGCCCCCCCCGCGGCCGCCCCCCCCGCCCCCCCCCGCGGCCAGTGGGTGATGGTGCGGAGGACCTGGGAGGCTGCGGTCGCTAGATCAGTGGCAAAGGTCTGAGATCTTAGGGCGCGCTTGAGCTGGCGGCGCTGGCGGCCTTGACCGGGCATCAGGAGGTTGACACCGGCGCGGATCGCCTGGCTGGGGTCGAAGAGATCCCGCTCCGAGATCCAGTCGGTCATCACTAGGCCGTCGAAGCCCCACTCATCACGTAAGACCTTCGTACACAGATCAAAAGACTCGTCAGCATAGACACCGTTAACCCGGTTATAGCTCGTCATCAGGGCTCGGGCTTCACCTTCGGCGACCGCGATCTGGAAACCACGCAGATAGATCTCCCGCAGCGCCCGCTCGCTCAGGTTCGCCGAGACGTATTTGCGGTTAGTCTCCTGATTATTGGCGCAGAAGTGCTTGAGGGTGACCAGGAAACCGGGCTTGGATTGCACACCACGCGTCAGCGCCGCGGCGAGTTTGCCGCTCAGCAACGGATCCTCGGAGAAGTATTCAAAATTGCGCCCACACAAGGGATTACGGTGGATGTTCATGCCGGGAGCCAGCCAGACGACCGCGCCGAAGGCCTCCATCTCGGCTTGGATCGCCTGCCCGACTTCTTCGATGAGCGCCCCATTCCAAGTCTGGGCGAGGGCGGTCCCCACCGGGAACGCGGTGGCATATTGATAGAGCAGTCGGCCCGGTCGCGGGCGGGTGAAGATCAGCCAGCGCAATAGCGTCGGCATGACAAAAAAGAAGGCCATCGCCGGATTGACCATCCGGATCTTTCGGCCCCGCCAAGCCGACACGTCATAGAGTCGCAACCCCGCCGGACCGTCACAGAAACTGATCGCTGGCAGGCCGCGAGCGGCGAACTTCGAGGTCGTGTAGGCGGCGGCCCCTGGCACGACAAAGTCATAGGCCTTCGGCAAGACCATGTCCAAGCCCGCGCCAACACAGAGATCGGCCTGGTCCCGGCCGGAGAGTCGATCCAGCCAAGCCTTGACTTCGTCTGATTGGTCACCACGAACCGCGCCATACTGGTGGGTGCGGGTCGCAAAAGTGTCAGCGGCGATGGTGAGCCGGGGCCGATCAGGCTGGGCCGTTTCGGACGGGCTAGGACGGATTTCGTCGATCGGATACTTCTGGGCGCAGATCCGCTGATGGTTCGTGAGTACGACGGTTTGGTCAAGGCCAACCACTCCCACTACCTCAGTGGAACGCGACCCCTCACCAATCCGAACGAGATAGTCGCCAGGCTCCAGGATGAAACTCGCCGCCTCGGCGTCATAGCTGGCGAGGCTAGCCATCGGGATGCGGATCGTCACCTCCTCGGACCCACCACCAGCCAAGGTCTCGGTCTTGGCGAACCCGGCGAGGCGTTGGTATTCCTTGTCTAGATGTCCGCTCGGGCAGGAGACATAGACCTGCACCACGGTCTTTCCGGCTCGCCTCCCCCGATTGGTGACGACCGTACGGGTGACAATCTCGTCGCACTCTAGACTGACCGCCGAATCGAGGGTGAACGGCGTGTAGCTGAGCCCGTAACCGAAGGGATAGCGCGGTTCCACGGCAAAGGAATCGAAGTAGCGATAACCAACGTAGATCCCCTCCCGATAGTCCTCGTCAGCGGCGTTGGCGCCAAGTAGCTCGCCAAAAGGAATGTCGTCATAGGATCGCGGCCAGGTGCTCGACAGACGACCCGAGGGATTGACTAGGCCCGAGATCACATCGGCTAAGGCCCGCCCACCCTCGGCCCCCTGCTGGCAGAAGTAGACCAAGGCTTTGACCCCCAAACCATCTAGGGGGCTCAGATCGAGCATACCCCCAGCATTGATGACCACCACCGTATTGGGATAATGGGCCACACAAGCGCCGATATTGGCGATCTCGGTTTCGGTGAGTAGGAAGTCACCGGCCACTACCTGACGATCGGCATGCTCCCCGGCTTGGCGCGCCAGGACATAGAGGCAGGTCGTCACCCCATTGACCAGATCCTCAGCGCCAATCAGTGGGCCACTCGGGTGGGGAAAAGGATGGGCTTCGAGGTAACCCAGAGACCCAAAGTTCGCAAACCCGGAGCGTTTGCGCATCGCGGCGAGGTAGCGCCCCTCCGCCTCGTCGAAGCAGCGGTCATAGTCGTCGAGCCAGCGCGCCGTCGCAATCTCGAACCCCGCCTCCTCTAGCCCCTCCCGAATCGAGACCACCCGGCGGGCATTGACCTCCCCGGAACCGAGCCCGCCTTTGATGGTCTGCCCGGCGCCCTCACCATAGAGCGCGATTGGTCCGACAGCGATCGGCAAGACATTGTCGTTCTCCAGCAGGACGATGCCTTCGCCCGCCACTCGACGCGACAAGGCGGCGTTGGTTTGCTCTAGCGCCGTCGGCTCGGGGGTTGTACGGGCGTTGGTTCTCATGACAACTCCTTCCCAGGGGTCCTGTGATCAGCCTAGTGCGCTGATACGCTTAGCCCATGATTGAGAACCTAGTGGCGGGTTAGGGGTGTTCTTGGCAGGAAGGATCGGTGCCAGATGGTGTTGATCGCAAGGCGGAGGAGGGAGGCGGACTGGACGTCCGTCGACCGATCGACAACGCAGCGAGGCGCGCCATCTGACGCCGATCCGGTCAAGAGCATCCCTAACCCGCCACTCCCATTAACCATTTCTGGGTTGGCTAGTGAACGGGGGCGGGTGATCATCGGCATTGATGGTCGCTGCGCTGCTGGTAAGACGACCTTGGCCGGGGAACTTTGCCGCCAACTCGAGGCAGGGGTCATCGCCCTCGATCACTTCTTCTTACGTCCTAACCAGCGTACGATCGAACGGCTGGCCCAACCGGGTGGACGGGTCGATTGGGAGCGTTTCAACTCCGAGGTGCTCCCCGACCTCCTGGCTGGTGAGCCGGTGTCCTACCGACCGTACGATTGCCAGAGGGAAACCTTGGGGGAGCCGATCAATGTCCCCAACACGGCGATCACCATCGTTGAAGGGGCCTACGCCCTCCACCCCCACCTCGCGGATATCTACGACTTCAGCCTCTTTCTCGACGTTGATGAGCCCACTCAGCGCCAACGCCTCATGGCTCGTTCGCCAGCGCTACTCGATCGTTTCCTCGACGACTGGATCCCGGCTGAGGAAGCCTACTTTCAACACTTCGCGATCATGGCGCGAGCCGATCGAGTCAGTCAGTTAGCGTTGTTGATGGTTCCCGCCTGGCGTAACACCCTGATCCACCGATTCATCGCTGCTACGCGGCGCCAGATCGGCGCACTGGCGGCGTTGACAACGCTCGACAGGCGTCCAGCCTGCCTTCGACGTTGTCGCCTTGCCATCACACCTATCTGGCGACGCTCGCGACGCGAGCAATCGGTGGATCAGGGTAACATAGTTGCCAAGCCGTCCTAAGGAGGCACTGTGAGTCAAGTAAACGAAGCCACCGCCGTACCAGTGTTTTTTACCCGGGAGATCACCCCGGCCGGGTTGCAGGCTGTCTATGACGCCCTCGGCTGGTCGCCCACCGGCAAGGTGGCGGTCAAGCTGTCTACCGGTGAGGCCGGTAATACCCACTACCTATCGCCGGATCTCATCAAAGACCTTGTCAAGCAGGTTGACGGGGTGATTGTCGAGTCCAACACCGCTTATCCGGGGGCACGCCGCCACACCGACAAGCATCGCAAGCTAGCCGCTGATCACGGTTTCACCGCTATCGCGGAAGTTGACATCCTGGACGCGGAGGGTGAGCTCGAACTTCCGGTCACCGGCGGCGAGGTCCTCGAAGTCAATCGGGTCGGGTCGCATTTTGCGAACTACGACTCCTACCTGGTGTTGTCCCATTTCAAAGGTCACGTCATGGGTGGTTTCGGTGGGGCCCTAAAGAATATCTCGATCGGGATCGCCTCCTCGAAAGGCAAGATGTGGATCCACGGCGCTGGGGTGGCGCCGAAGTGGAGCAAGGATCAAGACGGGTTCCTGCGCGCGATGGCGGAGGCAGCCAAATCGGTCATTGATCACCTGGAGCAGCCGATGGCCTATGTCAACGTCATGAACTTCCTGTCGGTCGACTGTGACTGTGACGGGCACCCCAAGAAACCAGACATGGCTGATATCGGCATCCTCGCCAGCCTTGACCCGGTCGCTCTCGACCAGGCTTGTATTGACCTGGTTTGGGCCGCCGACGATGGTGCCAATGTCAAGAAACGAGTCCTGTCCCGTAACGGTTTGCTCATCCTCGAACACGCCGCCAAGCTCGGCCTCGGCAGCCGTACCTATCGCTTAGTGTCGCTTTAGGCACCCCACCTGACGCCGTTCCTTCATGTCCAAAACACCCCTAAAACAACACTAGTAGATCTAGACCCCAGCTAAGGTCCAGCTTAAAGTGGTGCACTCTCCCCATTGTGGTGGGGAGGGGTCGGTGTTAATCTCATAGTTAGTGGTTTGGTTAGTGTGGGCTTGTATGAACAGGGACAATAAGCTTCAAACGAGATTTGCTGGTGGCGGACTGGCGAATCTGGAACGGGGAGAGAGATGGCTACTGATGCTGCAACAGGAACTCCTAGGGAGTTGTTACTCACCTTCGCAGAGCTAGAGGCTTTGGTTGGTGAGGAGGAGCGTTGGCCGACGGTGCGCGCCGCGATGAATACGCGGGCTCCGGCCGACGAACAGGTGGCGATCTCGGGTTTGGCTTCGCTTCTTGTCCGCGATCTTGCGCGGATGTCCGAAGCTGGTGAACCGGTCGTCCATGGCCAGGTTGGTCAGTTGGCACGGCGGCTGGGGCGAGCCACCCAGGTGGTTGGTCTCTCTCATGTTGAACCTGACGGAGCGATCGCCGTCTTCCTGATTTGTGCGGCCGGGGGGGCTGATGATCGGGTGATGGTACGAGTGGTCGGCCCGGGCGTGGTCGCGCTGTCGCCACTGGTTGACGACGGGACGATTGCTGATCAGGCCGCCTTGTTGGGTGGATCCTTGCTTGATGGTCGCCAGGGCGCGGTTCATATTCAACCCCTCAATCGACCGGCCGTGACCGTGCGCCGAAGCTCCGAAGTCTGGGAGGCCGCCTTCTCGGTTAAGGAAGGTACGGCGAAGTTTACCGAGATGTCCCGGGCGGAAGCGATGGACATGATGCGGGCTAGCGCCGCCAGCGTTTTCTCTAAGAGCGCGCGTTAAGCCCTGATCCATCGATTCATCGCTGCTACGTGACGCTACGCGCACTGGCGGCGTTGCCAACGCTCGACAGGCGTCTAGCCTGCCTTCGACGTTGGTGCCTTGCCATCACACCTAACTAGTGTCGCTCGCGACGCGAGTAATCGGTGGATCAGGGCTGAGGGTTTCGCATCCGGGGGGTAAACAAAGGATAATAGGTGCATGGGGTCGCCTGTATTCTTTATTGCCCTAGGCTCCTGGGGCGATGTCGCGCCGGTCTTGCGCGTTGCGCACGGCCTGCGCTTGGATGGCGTAGGCTCGCGTATCGCCGTGGGCAGTGATTACGTCGCCCGGGTTGAAGCCCAAGGTTTTGAAGCGGTTGATCTGGGGGTACAAGTCGAACCGCTGCTCGCCAGCGAGATCGGTCAGGATTGGATCAAGGCCTCCGCGAAAGGTCAGCAGGCGACCGTTAAAGCCTCCGCCGGGCTGTTCACCGAACTAGCGCCCACCGCTAGCGAAGCGGTGGCCTCTTCGATCAAACCGGGGGAGACCCTGATCTCGGGAATGATGACCTTCGGGTTAGGTGCCGCCCTCGCCGAGGTTCGCGCGATGCCTCATGCTCAACTGCTCTTTATGCCGCTTAGCCCGAGCCACAAAGCCACCGCCACCGCTTTTCCAGTCACCCCTTGGCCGAGTGGGCTCAACCGCTGGTCGACAGGACAAGCCCAACGGGCGCTCGAACGCGTCAACCGTGAATGGGTCAATAATGTCCGGTGGCACGTCGGCAGGAAGGCTTGGACCCTCCTGGATTACCAGGCGGCGTTTGAGTCGACGCCGGTGATCTACGGGGTTTCCCCTCAGTTCCTGCCGCTAGCCCCCGATTGGCCGCGCCATACGGTGGTGACTGGGCATCTGCTCGCTGAGAACCAGGTCAGCACCCAGCCGGGGTTGATTGAGTTCCTAGAGGAGAACCCGCGTGCGATCTACATCGGCTTCGGGTCGTTCAACAACTCGCTTAGTGTTCGGGAGTGGGATATCGCCTTTGAGGCGCTGAAGCTCACCGGGCGGGCGGCCGTAGTGGCCTCGCCGATTGCTACCGGTTTGGTGCCGGACGCCCCAACCCCGGTCTACGCCGCTGGGCGGGTGTCCCACACCTGGCTCTTCCCGCGCTTGGCCTCGGTGGTTCACCATGGCGGCGCTGGCGTCGCCCAAGCCACTGCGGTCTCCGGCGTGCCCTCGGTGACCGTGCCAGTGGTTGGTGACCAGCCTTACTGGGCCCGCCGCCTCGAGCAGTTGGGGGTTGGAGCCAAACCGATCCCGTACTCTCGCCTAACGGCGCGCAATCTGGCCGATGCCATTAACTTGGTCACCGATAGCCCCCGTTATGTCCGGAAGGTTCGGACGTTGAAACGCTTGATGCTCAACGAAAACGGTCCCAAGGTGGCCGCTGAGTTCATCAAGTCTCTCTAGTAGGAGTCACACCTAATTGCGCGGATTCGCAACGCGATGTGGCGTCTCTGGCTGCGTTGTCGATCAGTCAACGGGCTAGGTGCGCCCAAGATTCAGGGTTGTTTTTGACAAGTTTTTGTCAAGGAATGGCGTTCGCAAAGAAACTGAACTAGCATTTTAGGTATCAGGACCAACTGGGTGCAGACCGGGCGGACCGATAAGGATGCGTGACCATGGACCAATCGAGTGATGCTGGGCCGCCGAGCAACGGCAATTCGACGACATATGCCGACTTGGCGTCTGATGACCGCTTGTTGGCGCGCTCCCGTCAGGGTGATTCTGGGGCGATAAAGCTGCTGTGGAATCGCTATTATGCCAGCGCCTGTCTCGCTGCTCACGCCGGTCAGGGGTCGGGGAAAGTCGAGTCGGCGGTTTCGGCAACCTTCCAAGACTGGCTAGAGATCGCCCAGCGGCAGAAGACGGTGTTTTCGAGTTTTCTAAGCCGGTGGTTCTACGATCTCGGCGTCAAGGTGGTGCCGGACAATGCCCGCCGCGCAGTGGCCTGGGCTTATTACGGACTGGAGTTGACCGACCGTACGCTCCTGTGGCGCCATTTCATCGATGGTTGGGAACTGACCGAGGTGGCCGAGGCCATCCAGAGCCCGCCCACCGAGGTTCCGGCGGCCCTCACCGCGGCGACCACCACCTTTGCTAGATACTTGAAACTAGCCGAGTCTTACCTAGATGTTGACTCTGACTCCGATCGGACCAGCCAATCACTGTGGGTTGGCGATGTGCTCCTAGCGGGCTTACTGGACATCACCTTTGAACAGTCCGAGGAGCAAGGCCTGCTAGTGCCCTCCGAACTGGTCATTGAGCCACCACTGCCGGAGGGGCCGCGGCGAGCGGCCGTACCCGCCTGGTCACCCCGACGGGTGGGGATGGTTGCCCAACAAAATCTGTCGCGCCTTGGGCATCCCCTTCAGGTTGCAACGGCCAGCCTCGTGGCCTTCGCCTTGGTTGGTGCCGCCGTGATCGGCATCCTGCGAATGGGGCGAGAGCCCGCCGAGGGGGCTACCGATATGGTGAGCCAAACCAGTCAAACACCGTCAACGGTGGCGACTTCGTCTTCTAGTGGTGGGACAACCCCGGCGACAACGGCGAGTAGCCAAACCCCGACTGGTCAGCAGCCGACCACACCGACCACGGCGGCGCCACCGACCAGCCGACCAGATGGAGGGTACACCCCGGCAACCGGTCAATATGGTGTGTCGTCGACTCCGACCACCCCCACAACCCCGGCCACCACGACGCCAACCCCGACCGATGATCCGACCGACGACCCGACTGATGATCCAACCGATGACCCCACCGACGATCCAACCGATGATCCCTCGGTTCCTAGCGGGTTCTCTTCCGACCCAACTGACGATCTGCCCTAGCGGGCTAGTCGGCTTCGGTCTTTTCCAGGAGCGGGGTTAGGGCGTTCATCAGCCCCGTCAACTGCTTATTGATCGAACGGGCGCGATCCGGGGCCTGGTATTCAGCGATCTGGATGCCGATAACCTCATTGCGCGCCAAACGGGTGGCGACCGCTTTCAGTTCCCGCAGACTTAGTCCCGCTGGTACGGCATAGTCGGTGGCGACGATCCCGGGGCTGAGAACATCGCAGTCAAGATGGAAATAGACCGGCCAGTCCCCGATCAGGCGGTCAAGATCGCTCAACATCCCAGGTCCGGCGGCGAGTTTCACCGTGCCAGAGTCGACGACCGATTTTTCGAAGGGGTCGAGGTCTCTCGTACCGCCCAAGATCAAGTTTCGGGCCTCCAAACCGGACCCCAGACCGGAGTCCCACCAACCGAGGGCGGCCGCCAGGACCATACCGCCTAGATAGCCGCTACGCGTACTCGCCGGGGTGTTCAGGTCGCCGTGAGCGTCAAACCAGACCACCAGAGCGTCAGGGCGCGCTAGAGCGAGGTTTGGCAGGGTAGCGAGAGCGGCGGCACAGCGCGACAGTACGGTCAAGGTCGGATGCTCGGCGGCGAGGGCGAGGGCGTGGGCGGCTTGGAGCTCTAGGAGTTCCGGCTTGGCGGCGGCGAGCTCGTCTTGCCAGCCGAGGCTGGTGGCCGGGGCCGGGGTGCCGATGATCACCTGGTCGAGTTCGAGGCGTTGCGCTAGGGCGTCGCCCAGGAGGGCTGCCCCCTTCATGGCACGATTATTGCGGTCACCCGCTCGTCCAACGAAGGTTAAAACCTTGCGCGCCCAACCGAGAGTCATGGGTCAAGAATAATAGTCATCACGGATGCGAACAATTTACGCTCCGCTAAACCCTGATCCACCGATTGCTCGCGGCGCTACGTGTGGGGCGTAGTAGCGATGAATCGGTGGATCAGGGTTATAATGGTGAACCCTTGGTGCTGAAGCGGTATTCTTGAGGTAGCTTGACCGGTTTGTCGTGATTCTTCGCAGATAATGCCGGATTGTGGAACTGGTTGAGTCTATGAACTAGCATTGGCAGTTATCAAGCCAAAACGGGAGAAGACTAATGGGGTCGGTTAGGGACGAGTATGGATCATTTGAATGATGCAACCCCGCCGCTGGATGGGGAGACGATCCTCCGCGACGACATCTACACCGATGAGCCGATTCTGGCGGACTTGGGGGCTGGCGGGGCTGGTGAAGATGAGGTGATCATCGAGGAGAAGGACCCGGAACCGCCTAAGGAGTCGACTTGGGGTCGGATCGCCTTTCCGCTACAGGCGGCGGGGGCTTTTCTGGTTGCCGCCACCATCGGATGTGCGGCGGTGTTCGGGCTAGGGCAGGTTCTAAAAAAACCCGCCACCGTGCCAACAGTTTTGGTAAGCCAATCGAGCGAGGCACCATCAACCGTACCGATCGCGACTTCAACCGGGCCAACGACGGTCGCATCGACACCGACTAAGCAGTCCAGCGGGCCAGCGCCCACCTTGTCAATACCGACCCGTTCGACAACCAGTCCGGTTACGACTTACCGACCGACCTATCCCAGCACTGTCACGACACCGCCGACTACCCCAACCACGACCGCGCCCAGCCCGACGCCGACTGAAACCACCGAGGAACCAACCCCGACCGTGGACCCAACCCCAACCGTCGATCCCACCGAGACTCCGACCGAGACCGACCCCTAATTGGCCAAGTAGTCTCGGAACCCGTACGGGCAGACCGCAGCCGCGCTAGAGTGGACTGTCCACTCTTAATGGCGGCGCGAATCCGCCACTTAAGGGTGGACAGTCCACTAGGCTTGGCCGGTGAAAGGGGGGAAGGATGGCGGAAGAAAAACCGCGTCGCTCCGGGCTAATCAACGTAGTCTTCCTTGGTTTGGTGAGCTTCTTCACCGACCTTAGTACGGAGATGGTTTACCCCCTGATCCCGCTCTACCTGATGGCGACGCTCGGGGCCACCCCCGCGCTGGTCGGGGTGATCGAGGGGATCGCTGAGTCGGCGGCTAGCCTCCTGAAGGTCTTCTCGGGCTATATCTCCGATCGTTTCCAAAAGAAGAAGGGTCTGGCTTTTACGGGCTATGCCGCCGGTGTGGTCTACAAGCTGATCCTGTTGTTGGCGAGCTCCTGGTGGGGCATTCTCGGTGCGAGGGTGATTGACCGGATCGGCAAGGGGATTCGGACCGCACCGCGCGATGTCTTGGTCGCCGAGTCTGTCAAAGGTCAGTCTATGGGCCGGGCTTTCGGCTTGCACAAAGCCCTCGACATGATCGGCGCCGCTCTCGGCATCCTCATCACCTTCTTTATCTTGCGCCAGCTGTCGGGGACCGACACCTTCAACTACAAGGCCCTTTTCGCCTTGTCGATGATCCCCGGTGTGCTCGGTCTGGTGATGTTCGTCTTCATCCGCCAAACCAAAACCCCCGCCCCGGCGACCCGCGAGCCCTTCTGGGCCAATGCCAAGCGCCTAGACCGGAGTTTGAAGACCTATCTGCTAGTCACCTTCCTGTTCACCCTCGGCAACTCCTCTAATGCCTTCTTGCTGATTCGCGCGAAGTCCACCGGTTTCTCCGACACCAATGTCATCTTGCTCTATTTCCTGTTCAACCTCGTCGCTTCCTTGCTTGCCCTACCGCTCGGTCACCTCTCCGACCGGATCGGCCGCAAGAACCTCCTCGTCCCCGGTTATCTGACCTTCTCAGTGGTCTACCTCGGCTTTGCCTTCGCCGACCAGGCTCTTTGGATGGTCATCGCTTTCGGGTTGTACGGGGTCTACACCGCCCTGATCGCCGGTGTCGAACGCGCCTACGTCGCCGAAATCGCTCCCCCCGACCTCAAGGGCACCATGCTCGGCCTCCAGTCCACCGTCGCCGGCATCGCCCTCCTCCCCGCCAGCCTCATCGCCGGCCTCCTCTGGGAAGCCTTCGGCCCGAGAGTCCCCTTCCTCTTCGGCGCCACCATGTCCCTAGCCGCGGCGGCGATCTTGCTAGCCACCATGCCCTCCCGTAACGGTAACCAAGTCCCAGAGCAATAGTTGACCAGTCAGTGTTTCCCAAAACCGCTCGTACTGAGGATCTAGTATCTGACAAGGGTTCATCTTCAGCCAGAATCGTGTCTGTTTTGGGCCCGAAGTCGAGTATGGCTGAAGATCACCCAAATTTCGCCCGCAAAACCGACATGTTCAGCCAATAGTGGAGGGGCCTTGTGATTTGGTACGAAAATGGCTAAAGATGCCGGTCCGCTTTGTGCTGAACTGGCATTTGGGGGAGGGGAGGAGGGCTTGTGGCTGGTGGATTTGGGTTGACAGGCTTGAAGGCGTAGAATATGCCCTTGGTCAACCATGCTTTTCGGCGTGGGAGATCGAAACCGACGACGAAAGAGTGTATGGCAAAGAAAGAAGGCGCCCTCGAGCTTGAGGGGACCGTGGTGGAAGCGCTACCCAACGCGATGTTTCGCGTTGAGTTGACGAATGGTCACCGGGTCCTAGCGACGATCTCCGGGAAGATGCGGCAGCATTACATTAGGATTCTGCCCTCCGACCGCGTGGTTGTGGAGCTTTCACCATACGATCTAACCCGTGGTCGGATTGTCTATCGACACAAATAATCCCCCCAAGGGAAGTTGAAGATAGGCCCCAGTATGCAAATCGTGAGATTAGTCTCACATGACCGTGAGGAAGCTCGATGAAGGTTCAGCCGAGCGTCAAGAAGATCTGTGACAAGTGCAAGGTGATCCGTCGCCATGGCCGCGTCAGGGTGATTTGCGACAACCCTCGCCACAAGCAACGGCAGGGTTAAGCGACCCCGGTCTTTTGGATGCGGGCGGGAAGACCCCGCCATACAAATAGACAAACGGGCGGGAAGCGCCCAGGGATAACTAAATAACTAAACAGCGTGACTGCAACCTCGCCGATCGGCGAGGACCGCCCCCGGACGAAGGCCGGGGCCTCTGAAATGGGGAACGCGTCACGTCCACACCTTCGCAACTGAGACCCAGTTGAAAACCGAAAGAGATAACAGCCACATGGCAAGACTTATCGGTGTCGATCTTCCGCGCGACAAGCGCTTGGAGATTGCACTCACCTCTATCTTCGGCATTGGTCGCACCCGCGCCGCCGAGATTCTAAAGGCCACTGGCGTCAGTGGCGATCTGCGAGTCCACCAAGTTACTGACGAACAACTCGTCATCTTGCGTGATTTCATCGAAGCCAACTACGAAATCGAAGGCGATTTACGTCGTTCGATCGCGGCCGATATTCGCCGCAAAGTGGAGATTGGCAACTACCAAGGCCGTCGTCACCGCTCCGGTCTGCCCGTGCGTGGGCAGCGTACGCGGACGAACGCTCGCACCCGTAAGGGTAAGAAGAAGGCTGTTGCAGGCAAGAAGAAGGCTCGCTGATCGCTAGATCAGTTCAAGAAAGAAGGACTATATGGCTACAGCTGGCCGTAAGGCGCAGGCAAAGACCAAGGTGCGCCGCACGGAGAAGAAGAACATTCTCGTGGGTCAAGCCCACATCAAATCCACGTTCAACAATACGATCATTTCGATCACCGACCCGAATGGTTCGGTGATCTCATGGGCCTCGGCCGGCACTGTCGGCTTCAAGGGTTCGCGCAAGTCCACTCCGTACGCCGCGCAAATGGCCGCTGAAGCAGCCGGTCGTCGGGCGATGGAGCACGGGATGAAGCGTGTCGATGTCTTCGTCAAAGGTCCGGGCTCGGGCCGCGAGACGGCAATCCGTTCCCTCGGGGCGGTCGGGCTGGAGGTCGGTGCCATCACTGATGTGACACCAATGCCCCACAATGGCTGCCGCCCCCCGAAGCGCCGTCGCGTCGAGTCAAGAAAGGACATACCCATGGCCCGCTATACCGGCCCAATGACCCGGAAGTCCCGCCGTTACGGGACCGATCTGGTCGGAAATTCGAAGTCTTACGAACGTCGCCCCTTCCCCCCGGGGATGCATGGCCGCGGCCGGACGAAGGACTCGGAATATTCCCAGCAGCTCAAAGAGAAGCAGAAGGCTCGCTTCGCTTATGGCGTGATGGAGAAGCAGTTCCACCGTTACTACGAAGAGGCGACTCGCTCGACTTCCAAGACTGGTGACATCCTGCTGCAGATCCTCGAATCCCGTCTCGACAATGTCGTCTACCGGGCTGGTTTCGCGACCACCCGGCGTCAGGCTCGTCAGCTCGTCTCCCATGGCCACTTCCAGGTCAATGGCGGCCGGGTGAACATCCCGTCCTATCGGGTGCGCGCTCAAGACGTCGTTGATGTGATGGAGAAGTCCGCAAACCTCCACCCGATCGTGGTGGCACGCGAGACTTGGGATTCGCGGACGGTGCCCGCCTGGATGGACTCTCGTCCGACCCAGGGCCGGATCATCATCCACTCCCTGCCGACTCGCGATCAGATTGTTATTGACGTTCAAGAACAACTCATCGTCGAACTTTACTCACGTTAATCACCCCCCGGCTGGGGAACCGCCCCAGCCCACTTCGCCGTCATATAGTGGGCGGCGGAAAGGAACAACATGTTAATTGCACAACGGCCCGTCCTGACCGAAGAGTCAATCGAACCGTATCGGTCGACATTCGTTATTGAGCCCTTGGAGCCTGGCTTTGGTTACACGCTCGGTAACTCCCTGCGTCGGACCTTACTTAGCTCGATCCCCGGCGCTGCGGTGACTAGTATCCGCATCCAGGGTGTCTCCCATGAGTTCTCCACCCTGCCTGGTGTGGTTGAGGATGTCACGGAACTGATCCTTAATATCAAAGGCCTAGTTCTTGGATCCGAAGAAGACGAACCGATCGAGATCCGCTTGCATAAGAAGGGCCCCGGCGAAGTGACGGCGGCTGATATCGAGGCTTCGAGTTCGGTCACCATCTACAACCCTGACCTTCACATCGCCACCCTCAATGAGGCTGGTGCCATCGACATGGATCTGATCGTGGAGCGTGGTCGGGGTTATGTCTCCGCCGCTCAGAACAAGAACCCGGAGGCCGAGATTGGTCGGATTCCGGTTGACTCGATCTACTCGCCGGTCTTGCGCGTCACCTATAAGGTCGAGGCGACCCGGGTTGAGCAGCGGACCGACTTCGATCGTTTGATCATTGATGTCGAAACCAAGCCCGCGATTCTGCCGCGCGATGCGATTGCTTCCGCTGGTCGCACCCTAGTGGAGCTCTTCTCGTTGGCGCGGGAACTGAACACTGAAGCCGAGGGGATCGAGCTTGGTTCCGGCCCGGTTGATGATCAGTTGGTCGCCGACCTCGCGTTGCCGATCGAGGATCTTTCCTTGACGGTACGCTCGTACAACTGCTTGAAGCGGGAGGGCATTCACACGGTGTCCGAACTGGTGAGCCGCTCGGAGCAAGACTTGATGGACATTCGCAACTTCGGGCAGAAGTCCATTGACGAGGTGAAGCTGAAGCTCGCTGAGCTCGGTTTGACCCTGAAGGATGCCGTCTTGGGGATGGAATCCTACGCCCTAAACCGTTACGACGCGGACGATCACTTCGCCGCCTGAGCTCGAAATCTGGAGTAAATTATGCCGAAGCCAACGAAGGGACCTCGTCTAGGGGGTAGCCCCACACATGAGCGGTTCATTCTTGCCAACCTCGCCACCCAACTATTCGAGCACGGGCGCATCAAGACCACGGAGACTAGGGCCAAGCGGGTTCAGCCCCTGGTTGAGAAGCTGATCACCAAGGCTAAGCGCGGCGATCTTCACTCGCGCCGCCTGGTGATGCGGACGATCACCGACCCGACGGTGGTCCACGTCTTGTTCACCGAGATCGCGCCGTCGCTGGCCGATCGTGATGGTGGCTACACCCGGATCACCAAGGTCGGCCCGCGCAAGGGTGACAATGCTTCGATGGCAATCATCGAGGTCATCACCGAAGCCGTCGTCAAGGCCAAGCCGAAGAAGGCCGAACCGAAGGCTGATGCCAAGGACGCTAAGCCGACCCGGGGAGCGAAGAAGCCGAAGGTCGAGGAAATCGACGAGGTCGAGGAAGCCGACGAGGAAGTCATCGAAGGTGACCTCGACGACGCCGAAGACCCCGCTGAGGACGACGAAGCGGTCGATGCATCCGAGGATGCCGAAGCTGACGACGAGCCTGAGGCTGCCGAAGAGGCTTCCGAAAAGAAGTAACTAAGACTGAACAGATATGTGGCGCCCCCGAGGGGGTGCCACATTCGTTATGACGATCGATCCAGGTTCGTCCCTAATGGCTCCAAGAGAACCGCGCTCTTTGGCCCCAGGTTACATCGGAACGACGCGGAGTTACCAGCTGGCGTCACCGTCGCCTTTGGCCCGCGAGCTAAGGGGTTCGGGTTAGTTAGGCCCAGAGGGTGCTGATTGGGGCAGCATAGATGCGGTCAGATAGGGTCGTGGATCCAGGACCAGTGTGGAGTACTACCCCACAAATGAAGTCGTCGCCGAGTTTGTCGCGCAGCCAAATCAGGTGTTTTGCATCTGAGGTGTCAACCACACCACTGGTCTTGACCTCGATACCAACCACCTTGCCAAATGGATACTCCAAGACTAGGTCAACTTCATGACGCCCCGCTTGTTCCCGCAAGTGGTGAAGAGTCGGACGCGTACGACTGGCGGTGAGCTCACTGCGGATCTGGGCCGCTACGAAAGTTTCAATCATCCGTCCAACGAGATGAGCATTGCGCAGGATGCCCTCGAAGTCGACCCGAAGTACGGCCGGAACCAGGGCCGGATCAATCAAGTAACGCTTAGGTGTTTGGGTGAGACGGCTAAGGCGGGATGTCCACCAGGCTGGCACGAAATCTAGGATGAATAGCCGTGTCAAAATGTCGTCGTAGGACGAAGCGGTCATCCGAGTGATCCCCGCAGCCTGGAACAAGGTTTGAGCCTCAACAACACCGGCCGTGTTACTTGCTACCGCTGTCAGATAGGCGCGCAGACGACGGGTGTCCGGTTGGGTCTTAAGTAGAAAGACATCGCGCTTCAGCAGATGCGCGATGTAGCTTTCCAGCCAATGCTGCCGAGCGGTCTGGGTTCGCGCCAACACCGATTCTGGGAAACCGCCAATGGTCGCCCAGCGCAAGTAGTCAACGATGGTGGGGGCCTTCGTTAGGCTGTGAGCGGGGCTTAGTGCGTCAAGACTGTTCTGGGCTACGCGGTCACAGAAGAGGCTGTCGAATGGGTGTGAAAGGATCTCACGGACTGTCAGCCCGAGCAGAGGAATGTCGACGACTCGTCCGGTCGCTGGCCACTGTTCGGTTGTGAGTTCGACGTCGGCACTGCCAGTGAGCACAAACCTACCTGGCTTGCTGTTGACATCGACTGTTCGTTTGACTGCCCCGAGAACGCTACGAACAGCTTGCCACTCATCGAGGAGGGCTGGTTCTGTGACCTGCCCAAGAGCGGCGTCCGGGTTTGCCTGAAACAACCCAGCGATCAAAGAGTCGTCAAGATGGACGACATCAGTCACCAGGCGGGCTGCCGTGGTCGACTTACCAACCGCCCGAGGCCCTGTGATGTTAAGGACTGGAAGATCTTGAAATAGGTTCTCTAAAAGCGGATCGATCAGTCGCGGCAAATAGCTTTTCACAAGTACGATTATACCTCTTACACACTCACGATGTTCGGTATTACGCACCGACAACTTACGCTAATACGCACACATCAATAATCAGCTAGACGCCGAAGATTTCGAGGACTTGGGTAAGGGGTACGAGTGGTGTAGGGGCCGCGTGCCAGGGAGCCGGGGGTGTTGGCCCACTCATGTACTAATGGTCCATTACGGCCGCAACCCAAGGCAACGTGAGCCTGGACTCAGACTCAGGGAGGAGACAAAGTGACGGTTCCCTTTGGCCTTGAAAAGAAGTGACTAGGCCTGAGCAGATATGGGGCACCCCCCAACGGGGGTGCCCCATACGTTACGTCGATCGATCAGGAGTAATCCTCGGGTGGTGCGATAATCAACTGGAGGCTGGGGCCAGTTATCTGGATGACGCCAACGTACTCGCCGTCTTCAAAGACATACTGGGCGAACTCGGGATAGGCCTGGGAGATAACCACTCGCCAACCAAGACCGCCCAATGTCTGGTCGAGATAGGTTGCAACATTTACGCCGTCAGCAACCGAAGCCACGACCGTGAGAACGTTGTCTGCGGTAACTTTCTGGGTGATCGTTACTCCATCTGGCAGCCACAGTAGCGCGCCAATCGGGTGGGTGACACCCAGATCCGTCAGAGATTTGCCCGTGGTCGGCAGCGTTGGTTTGAAATCTGCACCGCGTTTTGGTCCGAGCTCGATATCATTTGAGTTTGGCGTATCGCCATCGGTTGAATCGTCGTTGCCAGGGTCTGTGGCGTCATCTGAGTCGTCCAGCTGGCTAACGCTGAGTTTCCAGTTCCCGGAGCTAACCCCGGCGTAGCCCTCATACTCGGCATTTTCGAAGCTTACTTGGGTGTCATCGCTGTAGATGATTGTCCAGCCGTGTTTGCCGAGAGTTTGTTTCATGAACCCGATGTAATCCACGCCGTCAACGACTGGACCCGAAAGATAGATCGCCTCGGGGTCGTTGGCCTGCTTGGTAACGGTCAAACCGTCGGGTAGGAAGATATTGGCGGCATTACAGTGGGTGATTCCGTAAGCCGTGAGGGGTTTCCCGCCTGGTTCGACCGGGTCGGCTGGGCCAGTTGACCCGCAGCCGGTGAGGGCGAGACTGGCGGCGAGGGCTAGGCCGAGTAGGGCCGCGCCATAGCGTTTTTTGTTCACGATTTTCTGATCCTTTCGTGGCGAAAGGAAGCTCCCCATTTGATGGCTCCCCACCGCCATAGGCTGTGTTTGTTCCACACAACAAACTATGATTTATCTCATTATAGGCGAGGCGATCGCGGACTTCTAAGTGTTTTCCCACCTAGCGGGACGGCTTTGTCTTGCTAGATGAGACTGGACTCAGTTTCTGGGAGGAGACAAAGGGACGGTCCTGACGGCGTTGGGGCCGTCAGGACCGTCCCTGGTGTTTCTAGAAACTACTAGTTACTAGGTCTAGAAGCGGAGGCTCGCGACGATGGCGTCGAACTGCGCCTGAGCTTCTTCGAACTTGGTGGTGTAGGTCCAGATCAGGATCTGGGTGAAGCCAGCTTCGGTTTCGAAGGTGGTGACCAGGTAGGTCAGCTCGACCTCAGAGGCCACGCCCGCGAGGACGTACTGCTGGACAGCGATGTCGCCAATGACCGAATCGGTGACTTCCGGAGCCTCGGTGGCGCCGAGGTTAGCCATCATTTGGTCGAGAACGACGGTGGTGTAATCGGCAAGAGTGACGCCTTCTTCGACGCCTTCCTTGGACTCCTCGAGAACCAGGGCATAGAACTCGCCCGCCACGTCAGCCATCTGAATCGTCGCGGTAGCGTGCACCTCAACGGACTCCCAGTTGGTCGGGAAGTCAAGCGTCAGGCCAGTTAGTTCCGAGGTGACAGTCTGCACGTCTTCGGCAGGAGTCGACGCAACGGTGCTACCGGGGTCTGCGGGGTCGGTTGGATCAGACGTCGTGCAAGACGCCATGAAAATCGCCGCGACGGCAGTCAGGGCTAGGAGTGACAGTTTCTTCATAAGGTGTTCCCTTCGTACATTGTTTGGCTGGCAGTAAGGCGGCATAGCAGCAGGGAAACCCGTCTAGAATCCCCATTTTGTCGCCCCTTACGACCAATCCCTTCGTTTGTCAGCTGTGACAAACCGAGAGTCAATTTTCCTCTATCGGCCCTGTCAAGGCAAATTGGTCCCAAATGGTGAAATCCTCAAGGCGGTCAAACGCCGACGATTTCGAGGACTTGGGTGATGGCGCGGGTGGTATGGGTGGTGACTAGGGTGTGGTCGATGGGCCCGGGTTCGGCTAGCGCCGCATCCCAGTCGATCGCGATGATGACGGTGGTGGGCCAGGTGCGGGCAAGCTTGGTGACCACGGGGGTCGAACGCCGTCTCGGGATCGTGGAGTTGATGATAATGACGCCGGGCTTGCCGTTGGGGGTCGATGTGGCGAGGTGGTGAAGGGTGGTCAGGGTCGCTTCAGCGGTCTCGGGTGAGGCGACGATGATCGGGCTACCCTCGCCGACAGAGCCAAAGACCGTCCAGGCGTGGGGACCGAGGTCGTGGATCGAGTAGGTGGCATTGGATTCGGTGGCGATCAAGCGGCGGCGCAGGTTGCCACCGGAATGATCGGCGACCCGTGGTGGGCGGCCGGTTCGGGCGAACAAGGACTCCGCTAGTAGAGCGGTGATGGTGGTAGTCCCCACCCCTCCGGCCGTACCCGCCACTTGGAGATGGTGGCCGCTGAGGTCGCTAGCGCTCAGGTTAGGGTTGGCGCTGCTGAGGTCGCGGGGTTCAACGTAGCTAACGGAACCAACGGAGGTGGTTAGGCGACCAGGGGTGAGATCAGAGCCCATGAGCTTCCTCCAAACTGTAGGGGGCAAGGGAGCGGGTGAGGGCTTCGAAGAACCCGGTCGAGACAAGGTCGGCTTGCCCGGCCTGAGCCGGTTCACCGACGGGCTCGAAGCCGATCTGATGGTTGGCGTCAACCGTGACCACCGCTGCCTGCTCCGAAGGGCCATCCAGGGGATGATCAATCAGGTGGATAACGGTGATCCCGAGCTCGGTGGCCCCGAGATCAGCCTTGGGGAAGGGTTGGGCGCTTCGACCATGTTCGTCGACGATGATCACGAGATGGGGAAGCCAGCCAAGTCCTTTTGCGGCATGCGGTGGGCGAGTGGAAACCTCGCGGGTCAGCAGGCTCATCAGGTCATTGACGGACGGGGTTTGATAATGAGGCAAACGATCTAGCCCGGGCCAGGCCGGGGCCTGCTCGCCGACCACGACGATGCCGACATCGGCGGGACTGTGGAAGCAGGCCAGCTGGGCGACTAGCGCTCGGGCTAGATTCTCGGTCGCTTCGCGGGGCCCAATCAGGGCAATCTCCCCGGACCCGAGGCCAAGATCAAGGCAGATCGGCATGGCATCGACTAAGCCTGCCGTCCGAATCGCCTCCGCCGCTTCGGCCATCAACACCGGATCGAACCCCTGAGCGGGATCGGGGTCGGTGTCGGCCACCAGAGGCGACCACAGGGTTGTACCTTGGCCTATACGAACCTGAAGGAAGTCGCTATCGGAAGGGCGACGCTCCCAAAGTCGAGTCGGATCGGCGATCATTTGGGGCAGGAGCCCGGGTTCGGGATGGATCAGGTTCGCAATCGTACGAGCCTCGGCGCCCGACTTAGCCAAGCTGAGGCGTAGATTCGCGAGGTAGTCGAGGTAACGTTCCCGCTTCAAGTTCCGACCCCGGGTGGCGCGGGCGCGGGCCGTCCAGGCCAGGCCAAGCCCCCACAGCCCGCTAGCCGCGACCACGAGCGCTCCCACTAGGGGGAGCAGTGGGCCAGTCTCGGCGTAAACGATCATCAAGGTCAGGCCCGCTAAGGACCCTAGGACGGTGACGATAACCGGCAAGGACAGTCCGCCGACGCGGACATTGGGCAGTTGTGGTACGGGGGCGAGGGCTCGCGGGAGGTTGGCTTCGAGGGGCCGAAGGAGGCGTTGGGGGCGGGGAGGGTAGATTTTCATGCCGGATCACCGCCTGAAGCGGCCTTAATTAACCAGGCGCTTGCGGTGATCAGGCTTTCGCGATATTTGGCCGATGGCCGATTGGTTCGAGGGTTTGCTAGGTAGGGGAAGAACCAGATCGGTAAGGCTGTCCAGCCACTGGCAACCTGAGTGGCGATCGGGCCGACCTTGGTGACATCAACCGCCGCGATGGCGCAAGGAGCCTGCTCACCCAGGGTGGTGGCTACCGAAACGGCTACCTCGAGGGACAGTCGGTCGGCTTGGCAGACCAAGACCACCCGGTCAGCAGTGTCCAAGGCCGCTTCGAAGTCGATCGCTGGGCGCCGATGACCCCAGTCGGTGATCACGACCTCGAACTCGGTCAGCCGACCGGTGACCTGATCAGACCAATCGAGGGGACGGACGATCGGGGCTAGCCCCCTCGGGCGGAGCACGGTCAGACCCTGCTGGTCAGCAGCCTGTTGGGTGAGAGCCGAGAAATCGGCGTTCGTACCAGCGTCCACCCCGAGCAGGCGTGACCCGCGTCGCGCCACCAGTAACTGGGCTAGACGAGAGGCCACTCCCGAGCAACCCACCCCCCCAGCCAGGCTGATCACGGCGATCCGGCGGGTCGAACGCAGCGGAGTTCTGATGGCGGCGTCGGCCCGGCGCAAGCGAACTCGACGCGCGGAATCAGCGCGCAAGAGGTCATGAGCGGACTCGATCAGATGGTTGGCGATGGTCATGCGAAGGCCCCCAGCAAGGCGGTGTAGACCCCGAATAAGCCTAAGAGGACCGGCACGGCAGCAATCAGGGCGACCTTTTCCACCAGATCGGCCCAGCGTCGTCCCTGGGCCCGGAGGGTCTCAGGCAGCCGGGCTACCGTACAGACCATGGCGACCAGGATAAGCCCGGCATAGCCGACGAGACGCGGCAAGGTTGGCAACCAGTAGGGGAGCGCACAGGCGATGATGAAGGCCGCTCCCCATAGCGCCCCGACCTGCCAAGCGGCAGGCAGGTCCCGAGCGCGGGTGATCAAGGTCACCAGGATGATTGCGGTCAAACCCAGCGCCCAAGGATTGTAATCGTAGGTGAGGGCGATCGTCGGCATCACCACCAGACCAGCGACGGCCACCATCGACCAGGCCAGGATCTGGTCGGCTTGCTTAGTCGCTGCTTCGACGCGAGGCCGCGGCCCCGCGGTGCCGGTGGCGTTGGCATCGTTCAGGCCGGTTAGTCCGCTGATCACCAGCGCCCAGGCCGGGATAAGCCGCGTCAGACCGACAATGATCACCACTAGGACCCCGGAAACCAGAATCGGGTCAACCCCGAGCACCCACATGACCACACCAGTCAAGGCGGTCAGAGCGCCGATGGCGCTAGCCAGACCAGCAGCACTGTGGCGCAGCCCGACGCCAAGACCGAAGCCGAGTGCCGTTCCAAATATGACGATCCAGACCAATCCCACTAAGTAGATCCCCGGTGGGACCCCCAGGAGTGGGGTGATGACCCGAGCGAGGGGGAAGCTCAGCCCGGCCGCTGCGGCCGTCAAGACAATCCCGCCAGCGCGCCAGCCGAGGCGTCCAGCAATGATCGCTGTGACTGCCAGTACGATCAAGCCGAGGCTCAAACCAAGCCAATCCCAGGGCGAGGGCATATCGGCAAAGGCGTTCCAACTCCCTAGCATGGCCGCCCCCACTGCGACCGACAGAGCGCCCACGACCTGGCGGGACCCCTCACTCCAACGCTGCGGCAGTTTCTCACCGATCTTCGCCACCTGGTCTGGCAGATCCCGAACCACCGGCGCAAGTGGGCAAGCGAACCCCGGAACGACATGGAGGACTTCGCCGTCGTGGACTTCATTGGTTAGACAGGTGCCGGTCAGGTCAAGCTGGGAGCCGATCGGGCGGACAAGGACGTACGGCCCAGATTCTTGGGCCAGGCCCAGCAGACCAAGAAAGTTGGGAAGTAGGGTCGCGAGGGAGTTGTCGGAGGCGACAACGACCTCAGCGCGTCGTTGGTCGCTGACTAGGGTTAATGGTGTAAAACCAGACATCCTTACCCTTCCTTGGTGAAGATAGCGAAAGCTTCGGGGTGGGTCTCACTCCAGTAGGCGACGGCGACGCAGCCAGCGCAGATCACCGCACTGAGCACGATCGCGATGATCAGATTGGCCCACGGGTTCGAGGTTGAGCGCTCACCGCGCGAGCCCAGAAAGGCCTGCAAAAGTCGGCGTTTACGGATCGTACGGGAGTCAAGATAAATCTCGTCGGTCATGACCTAGCTCCTTTCGCTTGCGGGTTCGTTAACCCATTCCAAGCGGTGAGGTGGACTTGGAAGGGATCTTGACCTTGCCGTACATCCACTAATCGGGACCGCCCCTGGCCCGATAACCTGACGAAGGGTAGCGCTGGGAGAAAGAAACGACTGTCAACATGACGGAAGCCAAAGATGAAACCGCCGAGCGCCCGGCCCTGGCGCCGGTAGGAGGCGAGGCCCCAAGCCAGGGCGCCGATCAAGCCCAGGCTGGCACCGATGATGACCCAGGTTAGCGACCCAATGCCGGTGACGAGGAGCGTCAATAGCCCGAGAGCCAAACCGCCTAAGGCCGCCAAGATTAGCGTCACCAGGATGTCAATGCCATAACAAGCCGCCGCTGCGAGACCTTGGCGGGTTTTCAGCGGTTGGCTCAGGCCCCAGGTTGTTAGAAAAGGCACACCAGTGCCATTGGTCGGCAGCCAGCAAGCTGGACACTGCTCGGTTCCCTTGGTTAGTCCGCTGCCGCAAACGCCGCACGACTCCACGATGACTGCCCGTTCGACGGTATCTGAGTCCCCACCCATGGGGCAATCTTAGGGTCTTTCGAAGCCTTTGGCGAGTGTTGTCTAGGCTTCGAAGTACTTTTGGAACTCCACGGGGTGGGGGATGAGCGAGACTTCGGTGGCGTCGGCGCGGATCTTCTTCAGGTGGTTGAGGATTAGAGCCTCAGGGAAGACCCCACCATTGAGCAGGAATTGGTAGTCGGCTTCTAGGGCATCGGCGGCTTCGTCGAGGGATTTCGGCAGTTGCGAGATCGTCTGCTTTTCTTCCGCGGTTAGGTAATACATATTGCGGTCGTACGGCCCGAAACCGAGGGCGACCGGGTCGTGACCGCGCTGGATACCGTCAATCGCCGCCATCGTCAAGGCGGAGAAGAGAAGATAGGGGTTAGCCGTGGCATCGGAGGGACGATATTCGAAGCGCTTCTCCATCGGCGCCCGAGCGTAACCGGGGATCCGGATCACCGAAGAGCGGTTGGCGGTGGCATAACAGATCGTCACCGGGGCTTCGTAGCCGGGCACGAGGCGTTTATAGGAGTTGGTCGACGGGCAAGCGATGGCGTTGAGGGCCCGGGCATGGGTCAAAATGCCGGCAATCGCCGCTAGCCCGGTCGCCGATAGGCCGGAGTAACCGTCGGCGTCATAGAAGATCGGGCGACCGTCCTTGAACATGTGCATGTGGACGTGCATCCCATTGCCCGCCTCCCCGAAGAACGGTTTCGGCATAAAGGTCGCGGTCTTGCCCCCCTGGTGGGCGAGGTTCTTGACGATGTATTTGATCTTCTGGCTGCGATCCGCCACCTCGGTGAGGGTCGCGAACTCGATCTCGATCTCCACCTGCCCGGGGCCGCCGTTCTCGCTGTGGTGATATTTGATCGGAATCCCGTGGTCCTCGAGGGTGCGGACGATCTGGTTCCGCAAGCCGTAACTACAGTCGTTCGGGAGATCAATATGGTAGCCGCCATGGGCCGGCACCTTGTAACCGCGGTTGCGGTTTTGAGGATCGTACGGTGAGTTGATGGCATTCCAGGCCGACTGGCTGGAGTCGA
>JAIRKB010000100.1 GCA_031260385.1 Propionibacteriaceae bacterium
TGGCACCGGAGCCGAGGGTGGCCATCGGCTCGAGAGCCAGGCACATCCCCGGGGCGATCAAGGGCCCGCGACCCGGTCGACCGTGGTTGGGGATCTCTGGGGGTTGATGCATGGCGTGACCGATGCCGTGGCCGGTTAGCTCGCGGACGATCCCATAACCCTCCCCTTTGGCCCCACCGACCTTCAGTGAGCCCTCGATGGCGGCCGAGATGTCGGAGATCCGCCCGTCGAGATGAGCCGCTCCAATCCCAACCCATAAGGCCTGCTCGGTTGCCTGATTGAGGCCGGCCACCGCTGGAGCAACCTTACCGATTTCGACCGAACGAGCGGCGTCGCCATGGAAACCACCTAGGATCGCCCCGAAGTCGATCGAAAGGAGATCCCCGTCCGTGAGCACGCGCTCGGAAGGAATGCCGTGGACGACCTCGTCATTAACCGAGAGGCAACTAACGGCCGGGTATGGCGGCACCCCGTATCCCGGCTCATAACCGAGGAAACTTGACTGAGCCCCCGCCCCAGCTAACAGTTCAACTGCCAGTTGATCGAGGGCTCGCGTCGTCACGCCAGGTTGGGCGGCGGCGACCATGGCCTCTAGGGCCCGCGCTACCACCAGCCCGGCCTGCCGCATCGAAATGAGCTCATCTTCCGACAAGATCTCTATCCCGATGCGGCGGCGTTTCGGTCTAGACACCGGCTTCGGACTCCAAAGCCGCGAGGATCCGGGCGGTGACTTCGGCGATCTCGCCCATTCCGTCGACCTCGACCACCCGACCGTGCTCCCGGAAGAAGGCCATCAGGGGTTCGGTTTCGGCGTAATAGACCTCGAAGCGGCGTCGAATCGTTTCCTCGTTATCATCATCGCGACCCTCAAGCTCGGCCCGTTTCAGCATGCGTTGGACGACGGCTTCCGCATCAACCACTAGCGAGATCACCGCGTCGATACAGAGGTTCGATCCATCGAGTAACTCACAGAGGGCTTCGGCTTGGGGAATGGTCCTCGGGAAGCCGTCAAGGAGGAAGCCTTCGGCGGCATCGGGTTCGGCGAGACGATTGGTCACCAAACCGACCGTCACCTCATCTGGCACCAGCTCGCCTTTGGCCATGATCGCCGAGACGATCTGGCCGAGCTCGGTCCCGTTGGCCACATTGGAACGAAAAATCGCGCCGGTTGAGATTTCAGGAATCCCAAACTCCGACGCGATCTGCTTTGCCTGTGTACCCTTACCAGCACCCGGCGGGCCCATAATTAATATCCGCACTCAAATATCCCTTCGCTAGGTTTTTTGGTAACCCTAAGCTTACTTTAGGAGGCGCGGATTTGGCTATTACTGCCCCTCATCCGTTCACAGAACAACTGGGTAGCCGCGTCCTAAGCTCCTCTAATTGGGCCTCAGTCAGGTTGTTGCCAGCGAGCTGCACCTCAACAAGATTTCCTAACCCAAACAGCGGGCTGAGCTCGCGGATATTGTTCCGTTCTAGTTGAAGGTTGGTCAAGCTAGTCAATCTGGCTAGTGTCGTCAGATCGCTAATCCGGTTGTCGGAGATCATCAGAACCTCCAAGTTGGATAGGTTCCGCAGCGGTGTCAGATTGGTGATCTCATTCCCGCTCGCTAACAGGGCATTCAGAAATGGCATCCGACTAATAGGAGTGATATCGCTAATGAAGTTATTGGAGATATGCAGTACCCACAACCCGTACAACCCTGTCAGCGCCTGAATATCAGTGACCAGGTTGTCGTGAAGGGACAGCCAGTTCAGGTTTGTGAGGTTGGTCAAGGGGCTAAGGTCGCTGATCTGGTTGTTGGCTAGCACTAACGTGTTCAGAGCCGTCAAACCGGCGAGGAAGGAGATATCCGCAATGCGATTACCCGACAGTTCCAGATACTCCAGGTTTGTCATGTACTTCAAGTCGGCGAGATCAGCACTTGTCAGGCCGGACCAGGATAGGTCAAGGCTCGGCAAGGCCGTCGAGTAAGTCATCCCTTTGATGGTGATCTCGGTTGGGTGATCTGGACTCCCTGAATCTGATTTCTCAGTGGGAGTGGTTGCCGTGGGCGTCGGGGGTGCGGGTGGGGGTGTCGTTGTTGGCGGCATAGTCGTGGTTGGGGTGGTGGCTGGAGGCGGCGGCGGACTAGGTCGATTCATCAACACCGCCGCGGTGATACCCCCCGCCGCGATCACCAACACTGTCACAATAGCGACAATCAAACCAACGGGACGCCTAGGCTCCGGCGCCACCGCCGGTTTCCCCGCCACCCGACGAAGATTAGCGGCGCTCGGAGCGCTCGCTGGAGCCGGGGCGGGAAGGCTTGGCATGATCTTCGTATGATCCTCCCCCTCACCGGTGAGCTCGACCACCGGCGCGGCGATCGCTTGCCCCGCCAACACCCGGGCGATATCGGCTTGCATTTCGGCAGCGGTCTGATAGCGATCCTGGCGCAGTTTCGCTAACGCCTTCATGGTGATGGCATCGAAACCAGCCGGTAGGTGTTTATCTACACTCGACGGTAAGGCCGGGGACTGTTCGACGTGCTGGTAGGCCAGGGAGACCGCTGAACCACCAACGAAAGGCGGCTTCCCAGTCGCCAGCTCATAAAGTAAGCAACCCGCAGCGTAAAGGTCGGAGCGTCGGTCGGCGGCTTCACCGCGAACCTGTT
>JAIRKB010000284.1 GCA_031260385.1 Propionibacteriaceae bacterium
TGGAGGCGTTGGCGGGGATTGGGCTGGTGGTTAGTGTGGATACCGTACGGGCGAAGGTGGCGGCGGCGGCGCTGGGGGCTGGCGCTCGGTTGGTCAACGATGTTTCGGGGGGGTTGGCGGATCCGGAGATCCTTAGTGTGGTGGCCGAGCGGTCGGCGACCTACATCCTGCAACACTGGCAGACGCCCTTTGACCATCGCTCAGCTCACGTTGACGTTGTACGGGAGGTGGTGGCTGAGCTGGGGGAGCGGGTCGAGCGGGCCCTCGCCGCTGGGGTGAATGGTGAGCGTCTGATCCTTGATCCGGGAATCGGCTTTGGCAAGACGGCCGCCCAAAATTGGGCGCTGATTGCCAACCAGCAGGCCCTCGCCGCGCTGGGTTATCGGCTCTTGTGGGGGTTCTCACGCAAGCGTTTCCTAGCCGAGGTCGATGGGGGCGTCGAGCCCTGGGAGCGCGATGATGCGAGTGCCGCCTTGACGGCGCTGGTGGCGCGGGAGGGGGCTTGGGCGGTGCGCGTCCATACGATTGGCGTTCACAAGACCGCGATCAGGGTGGCCCACGCTGTCCGGGCGAATCAGGGCTAAGCCAGGGGGACGTTTCTGGTGGTGCAAAGCCGTCGGGGCGAATCTGGGCTAGGGTGGGAGTGATGAGCACATTTGACGACCAGTATCGGCTAGAGATTGCTGGAATTGAGGTTTGGGCCTATCACGGCGTCTACCCCGAGGAGCGCCGCGATGGGGCGCCTTTCCTGATTGATCTGACCTGGTGGGCCGACCTTACGGCGGCGGCTAGCAGGGATGACCTGGGCCTAACCGTGGACTACAGTGTGGTGGTTGACGCGGTCGTCGAACTGGTTCAGGCCGACCCCGTGAACCTGATCGAGACCTTGGCGGCGCGGCTCCAAACCGCTCTGACCCAGCGGTTTGGCTTCACAGCCCTGCAGGTCCGGGTTCACAAGCCCCAGGCCCCGCTGACGGTCACGTTCGCTGATCTGGCGGTCACCACGCCGCTCGGGGTCGCCCCTCGGGAGGTGGTTTTCTCCTTGGGGTCCAATATTGAGCCTTGTCAGGACTATATTCAGTTGGGGTGTACGGCGTTGGCGGCGACGTCGGGGATTAGGGATGTACGGGTGTCGGCGCTCTACCAGACCGCCCCGGTCTCACCGGTGGAACAAGCCGACTTCCTCAACGCCATCCTGATCGCCAACTCGACTTTGTCCGCCCCCGCCCTGTTGGCGCGGGCCCACGCCATTGAAGCCCTCGCGCGTCGCACCAGGGAGATCGTTAGCGGCCCGCGCAGTCTCGACATCGATTTGATCAAGGTCGGCGGCCAGACCTGGAACACCCCCGAGCTGAGCTTGCCCCACCCCCGCGCCGCCGAGCGCGCTTTCGTTATCGTCCCTTGGCTGGAGCTCGACCCTGGCGCTACCCTGTCAGGCGTACCAATCAAAGACCTGAGCGCTGCCCTCACCGCTCAACCCATCCGCCGTACGGAAGGTAGGCTCTTTCTGCCATGACAACCCCCGATCCGATTACGGCGGCCGTTGCCGCCTTCTCAGAAAAGTTCGGCGGCGAACCGGAGGGGGTCTGGGCCGCCCCCGGTCGCGTCAACCTGATCGGGGAACACACCGACTATAACGCTGGACTGGTGTTGCCGATTGCCTTGCCGCAGCGAACCTACGCGGCAGTGCGGCGCCGCGAGGACACTACCCTGCGGGCGGTCTCTGTTGGTATGGCTGGGAGTGGGTCGATCGCGCTGGAGGCGATTGCCCCCGGCAACCCGACCAACTGGGTTCGTTATCCGGCGGGCGTGCTTTGGGCCCTCCAGCAGGGTGGCTACCAACTTGGCGGCCTCGATGTCGCGTTTGCCTCCGAGGTGCCGGTTGGCGCCGGGTTGTCTTCTTCGGCAGCGATTGAAGGGGCGATCGGAGCGGCGGCCTCCGATCTTTTTGGGCTTGACTTGCTCGTCGATGACGCCGCTCGCGCCCAGTTAGCCCGATACTGCCAGCAAGGAGAGAATCTGATCGCTGGGGCACCGACCGGTGGGATGGATCAAGCGGCTAGTCTGCGCTGCCGGGATCGTCACGCCCTCTATCTTGATTGCGCCGATGGTCGCGTGGAGCAAATCCCCTTCGATCTGAATCAGTCTGGCCTAGCCTTACTGGTGATCGATACGCGGGCTGCTCACGCCCATGCAAGTGGGGAGTACGGTGATCGGCGTCGCGATTGTGAGCAGGCCTGTGAGCGGTTGGGGATCGACCATCTGCGGGCGATAGACGATTTGGCGACGGCCTTGGCTCGCTTGGATAGTGACCGCCTTCGGGCACGGGTCCGTCATATCGTGACCGAGATTCGCCGCGTCGAACTGGCGGTGACGGCGATCCGCGCCAAGGATTGGACCGAGCTTGGACGGCTGTTCCTTGATTCGCACGCCTCGCTGCGTGATGACTTTCAAGTCTCTTGCCCAGAGCTCGATGTCGCGGTGCTAGCGAGCCTAGAAGCGGGGGCTCTGGGGGCGCGGATGACTGGTGGTGGTTTTGGCGGTTCGGCGATCGCCTTGGTCTACGAACCCAGTCTGGCTGCGACCATGGAAACGGTTGAACAACAGTTCGCTGCCCGAGGGTATAACCCGCCCAAGTTCATTGTCGCCCAGGCGGCGGGCTGGGCCAACCGGATTATCTAAGTGCTTGCCGTTTTCTCTAGCGGGTTTTCCGGTATATCCTTGGTCCATGAATGGGTGATGGTATTGTCAGCCCCAAGAAAGGGGAGGAATTGTGACGAAGATATTTGCGCATCGTGGCGCAAGTGCTTACGCCCCCGAAAATACCTTGGCCGCCTTTCAGCTTGCCCACGAAATGGGTGTTGAGGGTGTTGAACTGGATGTTCAGATGACCAAGGATGGCGAGTTAGTCGTCATTCATGACGAGACGGTCGATCGAACGACCAATGGGACTGGTTGGGTGAAAGATCTCACGCTCAAAGAGCTCAAGACTCTCAACGCTTCGATGGGGAACGAGAGTTATCCGCGCGAGAAGGTCCCCACTCTCGGCGAGGTCTTTGATTTACTGGCCGAAACTCAGATGGTCGTAAACGTCGAGATCAAGAATGGGCGGGTGCTCTACCCGGGGATCGCCGAACGCCTACTCCAGATGATCGATATGCGCAACTGGGAATACCGGGTGACGATCTCCAGTTTCAACCACGTAACGCTTGCCCACATCCGCCAGATTGGCTCCCTGGTCTATACCGGTGTGATCTTCCAAGATATCCTCCACGAGCCCTGGAACTACGCCCACCACATGTGGGCGACGGCGCTGCACCCCCACTTCCTCTATGTCGATGGGATGGCCGATCTGGTTCAGGAGGCCCACAACTCTCTCCTGGAGATCAATGTCTGGACGGTCGACGAGGTCGCTGACATCGATCGAATGCTCGCCCGCGGTGTCGATGGCTTAATCACCAACTATCCTGACCGGGCCAAGGAACGCCGCGACCTTCTCGAGGGGTAGTCTGGATAAGCGCAGCTCCATCCGGGTTTATTAAACCTGGATATGGGAAGCGCCATCTGGGTTCGGTTCTAAACCCGCGGTGTGTAAAAAGGCGGTTTGGTAACCTCAAACGCTTCCATGCGCCCTCGAAGATCAACTTGAACCGTCTCACCCGGGCCAATCCCTGTCGCAAGCAGGGCTAGCCCGATGCCCTGGCGTAAGGTCGGTGAGAAGGTCCCAGAGGTGACCTCGCCGATCTCGTTTCCGGTGTTGTCAAGGACTTTCATCCCTGGTCTCGGGATGGCCCGACCGAGTGCCCGGAGTCCCAACAAGGTTCGTACGACCCCGCTGGCGCGCTGGGCGCGCAAGGCTTCCGCCCCATCAAAGCGATCTTTCTTCCAACCGACGGCCCAACTGAGGCGGGCCTCAAGCGCCGAGATCGTCTCTGAGAGATCTTGGCCGTGGAGCGGATAACCCATCTCGGTCCGCAAGGTATCACGGGCACCGAGCCCGCAGGGTTGAATCCCCTCGGACTCCCCCGAGACCATCAGGGCAGCCCAAATGGTTGAGGCCATCCTCCCGTTGAGGATCAGTTCATAACCGAGTTCGCCGGTGTAACCACTGCGACAGACCATCACCTCGCCGACACCGGCATACTCGGCGAAACGGAAGCTCATATAGTCGATATCGGTCGGTAGATCGAGGCGATCGAGGACGGTAGCGCTAGCCGGGCCTTGGACCGCGATGATCGCGGTCTCAGCGAGGGTGAAGCGAAGTCCGGCGGCGCTTTGGTCGCGGCGGAGGCGGTTTATCACGGTTGCCGTGTTGGCGGCATTGGGCATCACCATCACCCAATCGGGGTCACGTTGGTAGGCGATCATGTCGTCAATCACCCCGCCCTCGTCATTAAGCAGCAGGGTGTATTGCCCTTGCCCGGTGCCGATTCGATCAAGGTCATTGGATAACCGAGTGTTGAGCCACTGAGCCGCCCCCGTACCTTCAATAATCACAGTGCCTAGGTGAGAGACATCAAAGACCCCGACTGCCTCGCGAACGGCGCGATGCTCGGTTAGGACGCCAACATACTCCAGGGGCATCTTCCAACCGCCAAACTCGGCGAATTTCGCGCCCAAGGCGAGGTGCTGGGCGGCTAGTGGGGATTCCTGTGGGGACATGACGCCTCCTGCTCGATTTCACCCCAAATACTAGCCGATCTGAGGATCCCAGATGTCGTTTCCCCTATCCAGCCCGCCTGAAGCCCTCCCCTACATGAGGCAACTCCAAGAATCCGGACAAATTATCAAGCTAGCAGACTAAATACTCGACTTAGCCCCCCGGATCCGGCGATTTTCCGTCGGCAAGTCCAGGATTCTGGCTGGTGATCACGAAACGAACCAGAATCTTGGACTTAGCGCACAGAGGCGCAGAAAAACTACGGAACGAGGTGGGCGATGAGGACCAGGTTGTCGGTGGGGGCAGCCCCATCATTTCTTAACAGACAGGTCATGAAGATCAGGCGGCCGGGGATGGCTTCATCCCAGACCTCGGGGACATTGGCGAGGTCCTCCTGGCTGCGGATCACTGATCGTTCATACGCATAGGCTCGACCGTCAACCATGATGATGTCGCCGGGTTGGAGGACCGCCTGCTCATTCGCCTGGAGCATATTGCCGGGGGCCCGTCCAGAACGGGCGGAATGGGCGGAGAGGAAGACTGTCCCTAGCTCGGCGTCTTCGATGCCGACACCAAAGTCTCGGATTCGGAAGACGGCCGTGAAGTTGGGCGGGTTGACCGTTCCGTTAACGACATTGACGGCACCTAGGGGAACCTGTAGCCCGACCTTCGGGACCACGAAACCCTCGCCGGACTCGTTGATAACCATGTCAGCGGCTTCCATGTAGGCCGGGTCGGTAGCGGAGGGGTCATCTGGCACGATGACATTCCGATCCAGGTCGCGGATGACCACACCCTTAGGCCAGAGCGTGACCGCCAGACCGACCCCGCCACCAACGGCCAAGATAGCCGCTAGCGCGATCAGGATCGCGTTGGCTGGTCGCCGTTTGCGGGTTTCGACTCCGCGGCGCGGTTCGGTCGTGTCGCTGCTCGATAACTCGTCTGTCGTCGGCTCATCGATCAAAGGGCTGTTCTCTTCTGACATGATTCTCCTATTCCGTCCCCATGTAATCCGAATCAACTTTAGCACTGGGGCTAAAACTGGGACGATCAAATCCACTAATTAGGTCAATAATTTTATCTAGTTGGCGCACACTATTGTATGCCTCGGTGAGGTCGCTCGGTTGAGTTTCGCCGGTAAACACCACGGCGGCGTCCATACCAGCGTCCAAGGCCATGCGAATATCGGTGGCTAGCCGGTCGCCCACCATCAGACAGTCCTCGATGCTAACCTCGAGGCCGGCCAAGGCGGCTTGCAAGATAATCGGCGAGGGTTTCCCCATCGAGGCGCTACACCTCACCTGCGTACAAGCCTCAATCGCGGCGGTGACCGCCGCACAATCGGGCTCCCCACGCCCACCGGGGAACGGGCAGAAGCGATCGGGATTAGTTTGAATGAGGATCGCCCGCTTGTGGAACCACAAGGCGTCAAAGGCGATCTGGAGTTTCTGGTAGTCAAAGCCGCGATCGTACGAAGCGATCACGACATCAATCTCGCTTGGATCACGACTGAGCCGGAACCCCGCTTCACTGAGAGCCTGACATAGCGGCGCCTCGGCAATTGGGAAGACGGTGGCGAAAGGATAGTGGGTTTTCAGCCACCACAAGGTCGTATGAATCGTGGTCGTGATCTGCTCGACCGGGGTGGGGATGCCCAGATTGGTTAGCTTCGCGGCATAGGTTTCGGGTGCCTTGGTGGGGTTGTTCGACAGAAAACGCACGGTCTTGCCCGCCTCGCGCAAGCCAAGGACGGTGTCGCGCGCGCCGGGTAGTAGTTCATCGCCGAGATAGATCGTGCCGTCAAGGTCGAAGATATAAACCTCGTAAGTCATTACATCAGCAGGTGGCTGAATCGCAGGCACAACCATTGGTGGCGTTGGGATTATCAATCGTGAAACCTTGGTCGTCGTCGAAGGTGATCGTCGCGCCGACCAAATAAGGGGCGCTCGCCTCGTCGACGACTAGGCGGACGGCACCAAGAAGCTGTTCGAGGTCGCCTGGGAGGGACTCGTCATCGAAATATAGTTCGTATTGAAACCCAGAACAGGCGGGTTGGACCTTCACACGCAAGCCGATCCCCGGAGTCTGATCCGCTAGGAGTTCGGTCACCTTGGTGATAGCGGCGTCGGTCAGGGCAAGGCCAATCTGGGCTCCAGTTATTGTCATGGGAATATAATAACCCAGACTAATAACCCCCACCGGACGCCTTAGCGATGGTGAGGCTCTAGACTTAAGACGCGCGGGAGACGCGCCAGACGGTAGAAAGGGATGAGATGGGACTCTTCTCACGCTATGACCAGGCCCCGGAGTCGGAACCGGCCAAGATTCCCTCGGTCGTTAACCCGAAGGGTCCAGCTAAGAAGTCGATCCCGACCCCAACCAGACGCCAGGCCGAGCAGGCCCGTCGCGACCGGCTCCAACCAACGTACACTCGCAAGGAGGCGAAGACGTTGGAGCGTCAGGAGCGCTACAAGCGGATGGACGCCGAGAACGCTAAAACAGCCGCCCGTCCCTACAACGAGATGCTACGCGACTGGGTTGATCGTCGCTGGAACTTCATGGAGTTCACGATGCCGGTGATGCTATTGCTCCTGGTTGGGCTGATGCTCGGCACCTATTGGTTACCCGAAGCGATGTACTACTTCCCCTATGTGATGTGGGTGGCAGTCGGTCTCATTGTGGCCGACACCTTCTTGATGTGGAATGGCGCCAAGCGTCAACTGCGAATCTTCTTCCCTGATGAAGCCTTGAAAGGCAAGCTTGGTTACGTTCTATCCCGCTCCATGCAGATGCGCCGTTCGCGAAACCCCAAACCGCGAGTGAAGCGGGGAGCACCTTTCGTCTGGCCGGTAGCGAGTGATCGGCCATGAGCGAGCCGGATCGCTGGGGTTGGGCTTTTCCAGGCCCGCCCACACTTCCGGCCGATCTGGCCGACGACCTCGCCGAAGGCTGGTCGAGTCGGACCGAAGCCGAGGACTGGCTAAGGCTGGTCTTTGATGATTTAGCGGAGTCTGGCGTTGAGCAGGTCGAATTGATGTGGGGTACGACCAGTATGTACACCATGGGTCTGGAGCCGATTTAGGCCGGTTTTGAACTGGGGTTTGAACCGCTCTTGGGGTTTCGGGTGGGATACTCTAGGGGCACCTTTTTCGCCCGGGCGGTCGTCCGACCGAGTTGGCCTTCGCAGCGATGGCCGGGTTGGTGAGCGCGTAGATAGACCATCCGGAAAGAGGAGCCCATCTCTTCTAGCGCCCCATTGATCATGCCAGCGTGTAGCTGACAAACGGTCTCCGGATGGCGTTTGGTGGAGTCACCGAACGGACAGTTGTACAAACATAAGATTGCTGGCGCGTCGGGGCTAAGCTCGGGCGCGAACCACAAAGCGTCAAGCTTGTCGATCAGCCGCTCGACGATCTCGTCTTCGTCTTCGGGGGCGACATGGGGTGCTCGACTCATCAGACAGCGACCCCACTCGGCGCCGACCTGATACATCCATTCCGTACATTCCGGATTGGCCATTGTGATCGAGGCCGCCAGGATCTCCGAAAGCAGGCGAAAACCATGGGCGCGCTCATGGGTTTGGTTAGGCAGAACCCCGCGATAAGCCACCTTCGGACGGCCCGGGGTCGAGCGAGTTTGAGTCGCGCGCACCGCCATACCAGCGTCAACCAAGGCTTCGAGATGGGTTCGCACCGTGTTGACCGGCAAGTCGACGCGCTTGGCCACTTGGTCAACGGTTAAGGGCTCGCGCGCATCGCGCAAGAGCCTGATGATATGCGTGCGGCGACCACCATGGCCACCTCGACCAGTCGTTCCGTCGTAAACCGGATGGTTTACCCTTACTCCCATCGCGCCCCCTGGCTCGTTCGATCCACTCCCGTTCACCCACCTTAATGGGCCTCGCTGATAACTTACCACTTCTCACAAGGGAAAAGAGGCTTTAAACAGAAGCTGAAGTTTATCAACAAATATGTTGGTAAGTAAAAGCGTCTGTCCTTGTCAAGTGGGCCTTATCCTACCAGACAAGCAATTGATCTGCACTAATGATCGCCTACTTGACCCTTCTGGTTGTCATCGATACGTTGGAGCCACCTGGAGCAAGGGGAAAGGTGTAGGCGATGGCGACTGCAAACAAAAATGGGTCTACACTACGTCGTGTTCTCAGCATCCTCGCGGCTGTCTTTATTGGCGGCATGGTTGGTGCTGGGATCTACGGGGTAGCGTACGCCGAACTGCCCTCGTACCTTGGGTCAGATCCGCTGACCTGTGCGAATTGTCACGTCATGCAGGATTATTACGACGCGTGGTCGCACGGCCAGCACGCGAATGTTGCAACCTGTAGTGACTGTCATCTTCCGAATACCGGTTTCATAGCAAATATGGCCGTTAAAGCGGAAGATGGTGTTCTTCACAGTCTGGCATTCACCTCGGGAAATTATCCCACTAACATCGTGATCAGAGATCGCAGTCTGACGGTAGTTAATACCGCCTGCCTGAGTTGCCATGATCTGATGACATCTGATATCCGCGGCAATGTGGTCGAGTCCGATACTTCTCGGACGACAGTCACTTGCACACGGTGTCACTCAACCACTGGACACAATTAGGAGAGTCGGAATGACAGAGCTCACTGATTATAAAGTACGAAAAGGGGTGCCCATCTGGGCGCTAATCCTGATCGTCGGAGCTGCTGCCGTAATCACCGGAGTGATCACAGCCCTTATTGCAAATGTGGCTGAGAACAAAGGTGAGGCCTCGGTAACCTATATACAATATGACGTATTGACGTCGACTTCTTATGACCCTGTTGAATGGTCACAGAATTTCCCACGTCAGTACAAAGGCTGGGCGGCTACAGAAACTTTCAAGCCGACGGCGCATGCGCCAGCCCTAGTCCCTCACGAAGCGTCCGATGTGGACCCTCGTACGGAAACGGCATCATCTAAACTAGTTGAAGATCCCCGCTTGCTCACCTTGTGGGCCGGCAATATCTTCTCCAAGGACTACCGCCATCTGCGCGGTCACTGGTATGCCTATACCGATCAGAACTACACCCTTCGCGTGCTTGAAGCACCCGGTAAAGGCCAGCCAGCGGCTTGCTTGAACTGTCATGCTTCACTGCCTGGGATTGTCGATGCCCTTGGTAACGGCGATCGTGAGGCAGGTTGGAGCGCGATGAACCTTCTGACTTATGCCGAAGGTAAGGAATACGCTGATGATCGTCCGTTGGGTTGCATCGACTGCCATAACCCAGAGAACATGGAATTGACCATTACCCGTCCGGCGCTTGTAAACGCCATGGCGGCGATGAAGGCAGAGCAAGGCATCGCTAACTACGATGTCAACCGCGACGCCTCGGTCAATGAGATGCGCGCTCTGATTTGTGCACAGTGCCACGTCGAGTACTACTTCGCCCCCGATCCGGATCCGGACATCTTCTTGCGGGTTGTAACCTTCCCCTGGAAGTATGGCTTGGATATTGATGACTCCTGGGATTACTACCAGGAAATCAACTTCGCGGATTTCACGAATACCAAGACCGGTGCTCGCCAGCTCAAGGCGCAGCATCCGGAGTATGAGATCTGGTCGACATCGATCCATGCGGCAAATGGCGTAACTTGCGCTGATTGCCACATGCCGTACCAGCGTGTTGGGTCCCAGAAGACCTCCAACCACGAGATCATGAGCCCGATGGCGAATATCTCTGGAACCTGCGGTGCCTGTCATACGGCATCCGATCAGGTGTTGG
>JAIRKB010000106.1 GCA_031260385.1 Propionibacteriaceae bacterium
CGCCTTGGGGCGACCGGCGGTGCGTGACCGGGCTCAGCCGGTACTCTCGAGGAAGCCCTCGAGTTGCCGGCTTCTGACGGGATGCTGGAGCTTGCGGACCGCCTTGGCTTCAATCTGGCGGACCCGCTCGCGGGTGACCTTGAAGATCCGGCCGACCTCCTCGAGGGTGTACGTGTATCCGTCCCCGAGGCCGTAGCGGAGCTTGATGATCTCGCGTTCGCGATAGGTCAGGGTCTTGAGGACCTGATCGATCTTCTCCTTGAGCATCTCCTGGGTGGCGGCGTTGATCGGGCTCTCGGCCGCTTCGTCCTCGATGAAGTCGCCGAAGTAGCTGTCCTCAGACTCGCCGACGGGCCGGTCCAGCGAGATCGGGTGGCGGCTGATCTTCATGACCCGCCGCGTCTCCTCGACGGAGATGTTCGCGGCGCGGGCGGTTTCCTCGATGGTCGGCTCGCGGCCCTTCTCCTGGAGGAGCTTCTTGGAGACGTTGCGGAGCTTGGACATCGTCTCGATCATGTGGACCGGGATGCGGATCGTCCGCGCCTGGTCAGCCATCGCCCGGGTGATCGCCTGCTTAATCCACCAGGTCGCATAAGTCGAAAACTTGTAACCCTTGGTGTAGTCGAACTTCTCAACCGCCCGAATCAAACCGAGGTTACCTTCTTGAATCAGGTCCAGGAAGAGCATGCCCCGCCCGGTGTAACGCTTCGCCAAGGACACCACCAAGCGGAGGTTCGCCTCCAGGAGGTGGTTCTTGGCCCGTCGTCCATCCTCAGCGATCCACTCGAAGTCTTCTCGGGCATCGGCGGCTAGATCACCGGGGGCATCGTTAACCTGCTCTTCGGCGAACAGGCCGGCTTCGATGCGCTTGGCGAGCGAGACTTCCTGTTCGGCGTTCAGCAGCGCAACCTTGCCAATTTGTTTGAGATAGTCCTTGACCGGGTCAGCCGTCGCCCCCGCCGCCATCACCTGCTGTTCCGGCTCGTCGGTTTCATCAGCGTCGGAGAGCGAGAAACCCTCATCCTCGACTAGCTCCGCTTCTAGTTCCGCCTCCTGTTTGGGGGAGAACTCGGAATCGTCGACATCATCAAGGCTGCGTTTCTTGCCAGCGACCTTGAACTCCACTGCCTCGCCGTCCTGAATCAGATCAAAGTCCGCATTCGACTCAACGGCCGCCAAGATTGCCTCCTCTACCGAAGGCTCTTCAACCTCTTCGTCCCCAGTCTCGTCATCCCCAGGCTCGTCGTCTTCTTCGATATCCTCTGGCCCTAAGCCCTCCAACTGCTCGAGGTCGCTGACCACGTTAAGCTCCACCACCGTTTCCGCTTCCGCAGCCGCCTTTGGGGTGGTCTTTTTTTGGGCCGTACGCGGCTTCGTGACTGGCTCGGTGGGGGCTACACTCTTGGACTCAGTCCTACTTGCCATCATCAACCAACCCTTCGATAATTCGCAGATGACCTGAACTTGGGTAAAAAAAAACCCGCTCCTGTCAAGCCCGCCCTCAATTATGCACGAGCTTCCAAAGGACAAGCAAATTCCTAGGTTAATCAACCGTCCCGAGGTGGGAATGGAATCAAAATTCTGAGCGTTTACAAGAGTAGCCGACGAAAGGATTGCCCCCCATGTACAGCCAAAGTTCGACTAGATCGACGCGGGATGCGACCGGACAGTATCTCGAAGCCATCTCTCATCATGAGCTTCTCACTGCCGAGGAGGAGGTCGACCTAGCCCGCCGGATCGAGTTGGGGGTCTACGCCAGTTATCTGCTCGAGAATCACCAAGCCGTCCCCAAGAAAGTCGCCATCGCCGATCTGGAGGCGATCTACGCCGATGGGCAGTGGGCTAAACAGCGCTTTGTCGCTGGCAACCTGCGCCTAGTGGTTTCGATCGCTCGTCGCTACAGCCGCGAGACCTTAACCTTGCTAGACATCATTCAAGAAGGCAATGTTGGGCTGATTCAGGCGGTCGAAAAGTTTGACTACACCAAGGGCTTCAAGTTTTCGACCTATGCGACCTGGTGGATTCGCCAAGCGATCTTCCGGGGCATCGCCGCACATGGCCACATTGTCAAGATTCCAGTCCACGTCGCCGAACAGATCTCCCGGATCACCTCGACAACCCGACGTCTGACCGCCGAGTTGGGTCGCGATCCCTCGCCAGGCGAAGTCGCGGCGGCCGTTGGTATCGAAGAGATGGAACTGATCGAGTTAACCGGCTACGTTCGCCGTCACGCATCGCTAGACGCCCCGCTGATTACCGGGGAGTCCACCACCTTAGGCGATCTTCTAGCCCAAGGTGAGAGTACGGTTCCGATGTCGACCGGCAAACCGGCGGAAACTGAGGCAGTCACAGAGTTACTCGGTGAACTCGATGAACGCTCCGCTGACATCGTCAAACGCCGTTATGGCCTAGTTGACGGGCGCCCGAACAAGCTCTCCGAGATTGGTGAGCATTGGGGAATCAGCGCTGAGCGCGTCCGCCAGATCGAACGCAACGCCATGGCCAAGCTACACACCGTCTCCTTAGCAGCATAATCGCCTAGCGCGCGATGAGGGCGACGGGGCAAGAGGAGTGTGCCAACAGAGCCCGGACTGGTCCACCTAAGACCATTGCCGGACGCGGCTTAACCCCTAAGACCAAGAGATCAACCTGATTGGATTCGCCGATCAGTTCGTCAGCGAGCACACCGCGCTGTGAGCGGATGGTGATCTCGACATCAGCGTATTCAGCGCGAATCGGATCAACCATTTGTTTTAGCCCCGCCATCACCCGGTGTTCCCACTGCTTCTCTTGAGCCGAGGTCGCCGGGAGGAAGGAGACCACGGAGGTTGGTTGATAGGGAATCACATGAACAACGTCAACCTTCGAACCCCGATTGCGCGCTTCCTGGCAGGCCCAGCGCAAGGCCCGATCACCGGAACCGCCCATCGCCACGGTGATCTTGTGGAATCGTCCGGTTGGCTCCGGGGTCGAGGCCGCCGAGATCACCACCAAGGGACATTGCGCCGTTGATACCAAGGCGGTGGAGGTTGAGCCGACAAACATCCGTTCCAAACCAGAGGCGGCCCGCCGCCCGACGATCAGGATCTCGGCTTGGTTGGAAAATTCGCTCAACATCGCGACCGGGTTGCCGATCACCACATCGGTGCGAATCCGCTCCGCTGGCACTCCCAGCTCTACCGCCAGATCGACGGCTTGGCTGATGGCAGCTTCACCGGCCTCTTTTAACAGGGTCGGATCATAGACAATACCCCAACCCCCGGTGGCGACACCGTCATCAACGGCGTTGACAAACCACAGCTCGCTGTCTTGGCTAATCGCCCGACCGATCCCGTAACGGGCAGCGCGAATTCCGTCATCAGAACCATCGATACCCACGAGGATCCTAGGCCTACTTCCAGTCATGATCGCTCCTTTCTACCTTCATTCTGCCTTGAGGAAATCCGGGAATCAACCAGTTAGGAAGGCAGCGGTCTAATCCGAGTCTGGAAAGGTCGTTCTGCCATGGAGACTCTCGGCGAGCAGTTCATCAACCCCATCAGCAATATTGGTCACCTCCGCCACCGCTTGGCGTAGATGAGCTGGTACGAAAGGTGAGGCCATCACCGACATGGTCAAGATGATCTTGTCTCGGCTGAGGTGGAACCGCACCCACCGAGCGTGAGTATTGATGTCATTAAGCACCTCAGCGGCCCGCGAGCGACCAGTAATGTCGTGGACGAGAACCGAAAATAGACGCACCTCTTTGGCATCCGGGGTAATCCGGATGAAGATCATCGTTGACCCGGCCCGCACCACAAAGTCGCCACTCTGGTCGCGCATCACCACCCCACCAAGGATCGTCGCCAACTCATCAGCGACGACCGCGCCCAACTGGATCTCATCGAGTCCCGCATAGACGATTGGCTGATCGGCGCCCGGTGAACCGTCGACAGAATCGACCTCGTCGGCGATCGACGGCTCTTGGAGGATCTCGGCTAAGACATTGGAGTCCAGGAAGATCGGGTGCTCCTCCAGAAAGACTTCGCGGATCGCTGTCACCACTGCTGCCCCCAAGCGAGCACACTCATCCTGATCATCAATCATCTGAAAACCCTGCTCGGTCGCCTGCCAGCCTCGTAACACCAGAGACTCGCCTTCGCTGGGATCCGCGCCTGAGACGCGGGCCGTCAACTTGTCGCGTTCCTCCTGGCAAAACTGCACCCGCCACGGGTCACCATCACTCGGCTCCAGGGTGAGCGGCTCAGTCTCATCCATCATCGAGAGCACGCCTTCTAAGCGAAGGGTGAAGCGGCGCCAAGCCTGTTCGACTGAGCGATCAAAATCGAAGACGTCTTGTGTTGGCATTGGCTCACGTTAGCATGCATGAGCCCATCAAGGCCATTAGGAGCAACCGGAGGTTGAACCACAGCCCTCACAGACGTAACAGGAGCCTGAGGGACGCATCTTCGTCCCGCAGGTCAAACACAGCGGCGCATCGACCGATTGACCAAGCGAATCGAGCAACTCGGCGGTCGTTCGCGGCGCCTCAATCAAGGCGGGTTGGCGGGGCCCCGCCTGGTCGATGCGCAGGTTGTCGGCATCATCATTACGCAAGGTCTCGGACTCCAGTAACTGAGCCTCTTCTTCATCGGAAAGATAGGAACCAGTTTCGACATAGCGGGCCCGTTCGGCGGCGGTGTAGATCCCCAACTCGGCGCGGACATCGAAGCTCAGATAATCGAGGGCCAGGCGGCGGAAGATGTAGTCCATGATTGACTGGGCGATCCGAATATCAGAATCGTCGGTCATACCGGCTGGTTCAAACTTCAGGTTGGTGAACTTCTGCACCCAGGTCTCCAGCGGCACGCCGTACTGTAAACCAATCGAAACCGCGATCGAGAAGGCGTCCATCACCCCAGATAGGGTGGAGCCTTGCTTGCCGAGTCGCAGGAAAACCTCGCCTAGCTGCCCGTCGGAGTAGGTGCTAGCGGTCATATAGCCTTCGGCCCCACCAACTGAGTAACTGGTGGTGCGCCCATTGCGTGACTTGGGCAGACGGCGCCGACGCGCCCGGTATTCCACCTTGGTCTTCTCGTCTTTGGGTTCGGCTTTCTTCGCCGTAGACAAGGGCTGACCAACCTTGCAGTTGTCACGGTAGATCGCCACCGCTTTCAGGCCAAGGCGCCAACCCTGCATGTAGACATCAGCGATCTCTTCGACGGTGGCAGACTCCGGCAGATTTACCGTCTTCGAGATCGCTCCCGAGATGAAGGGCTGAACCGCCGCCATCATCCGCAGGTGACCGAGTGGTGTGATCGGACGGGCCCCGACTGCGCAGTCGAAAACCGCATAGTGCTCGCCGGCTAAGCCAGGCGCGTTAACGACATGACCATGTTCCGCGATGTAGGCGACGATGTCCTCGGATTGGGCATCGCTATAGCCCAGCAGCCTCAGAGCCCGCGTCACCGTGGCATTAACGATCTGCATCGAGGAACCGTCCGCCAGTTTCTTGAACTTGATGAGAGCGAAATCCGGTTCAATGCCCGTGGTGTCGCAATCCATCATGAAACCGATCGTGCCGGTCGGCGCGAGGACGGAGGCTTGTGAGTTGCGGAAACCATTACTCGCGCCGAGGGAGACAACCTGCCCCCACTGGTCGCTGGCGGCTTCCTTGACCTGTTTGGCGATCGGCTGACCGAGCACCTGGAGCGCGGTGTTGGCATCGCGGTGTTTGACCATGACCTGTTGGTGCGGTTCGGCGTTTGGCGCATAACCGTCGTACGGCCCGACGATCGCGGCCAGTTCGGCACTGCGCCGATAGGCGGTCGCCGTCATCAGCGAAGTGATAGCGCCAGCGAGGGAGCGTCCCTCCTCGGAATCATAAGCGAAGCCGAGGGCCATCAACAGAGCGCCAAGGTTCGCATAACCGATCCCCAGTTGACGATATTTGCGCGTATTGATCGCAATCGGCTCGGTGGGGAAATCGGCGAAACAGATCGAAATATCCATCGCTGTGATCACCAAGTCAACCGCTGCCACAAACCGGTCAACATCGAAGGTGTCGGCATCGGTGAGGAATTTCATCAGGTTCAGCGAAGCCAGGTTGCACGACGAGTTGTCAAGGCTCATGTATTCGCTACAAGGGTTCGAGGCGGTGATCGGCCCGGAGTTGGGCAGGGTATGCCAGGCGTTAATCGTGTCGTTGTATTGGATCCCCGGATCAGCACACCGCCAAGCGGCCGTCGCTAGCTTGGTGAACAGTTCCTGGGCAGCGACGGTCTTCACGGTTCGCCCATCGGTCCGCGTGGTCAAAGCAAACGGGGCTTCGACTTCGACCGCGCGCATGAAAGCATCGGTCACCCGCACCGAGTTGTTAGCATTCTGATATTGAACCGAGGTGATATCGGTCCCCCCGAGATCCATGTCAAACCCGGCATCACGCAAGGCGCGAATCTTGTCTTCCTCGCGCGCCTTGGTCTCAATGAACTCTTCGATATCGGGGTGATCAACATCCAAGATCACCATCTTGGCCGCCCGCCGAGTGGCTCCCCCGGACTTGATTGTGCCAGCGGAGGCATCGGCCCCACGCATAAAGGAGACCGGACCGGAAGCCGTGCCACCGGAGGTTAGTCGTTCGTAACTAGAACGAATCTTTGACAAGTTAACTCCGGCCCCCGAACCGCCCTTGAAGATGAATCCTTCTTCGCGATACCAGGTCAGGATCGAGTCGATCGAATCTTCGACACTCAAAATAAAGCAGGCTGAGACCTGTTGGGGCGCGCTGGTGCCGACGTTGAACCAGACTGGTGAGTTAAAGGAGAAGACCTGATGGAGCAGCATCCAAGTCAACTCATCGGCGAACACCTGGGCTTCGTCGTGACTAGCAAAATAACCTTCCCGCTCCCCGTGGCGCCGATAGGACTTAACCACCCGATTGATCAGGGTTTTTAGACTAGTCTCGCGCTCAGTCGAGCCCGGCGCCCCTCGGAAATATTTCGTGGTCACAATCGTGGCGGCATTAGTTGACCACGACTGTGGGAACTCGACCCCATATTGCTCGAAGACGGTTTCCCCGGACTTCCAGTTGGTTTGGACAACATCGCGCAGACCCCAAGCCACTTCGTCGTAGGGGTGGACCCCCTCGGTCGAGAAAGTCCGGGTCACACGCAGACCGGGCTTAGGGGTGTGGAGGGTAACTGACATGGCAGAACCTTTCTGAGCGGGGCGGTGGTTTGGGGCTTAGACAGTCTCGCGATGGCGCAGACCAGCTATGCCGGATTCAAAGTCTTCGACCGATTCGTAGTTTTCGTAGATAGAGGCAAAACGCAGGTAGGCCACCTGGTCAAGGTCACGTAGCGGAGTGAGGATCGCGCGACCGACCAGATCAGCCGGCACTTCCGCTTGGGCGCGTAGGCGGATGGTGTCTTCCACCTGTTGCCCGAGCTTAGCCAAGTCGGCGTCGGTGACGGGACGGCCCTTACAAGCCTTGCGCACCCCTTGGATGACTTTCTCACGCTGGAAGGGCTCGATCACACCCGAGCGTTTGATCACCATCAGTTGGCATTGCTCGATCGTTGTGAACCGGCGATCGCACATCGGGCATTGGCGGCGGCGACGGATCGATCCGCCGTCGTCGGCGACCCGCGAATCAGCAACCCGCGAATCGGGGTGCTTGCAAAACGGGCAGTGCATTGCCTCTCCTTGCCGGTTTGAGCGTGATAACGAGATCATAACGCCTACTATGCGTGGTATGTTCCTGCGACACGGCTACTAGATGTAGTGATTCTAATGGGCAGCCGAAGGAAATCATTGCACAATCGCCGATTAAGACTCAACCTCGGCGTGTCGGGGGTTTTTTCATTAGTTTTACGATCCAAGCGAACAAGGAAGACAAATCCTTGGTCGGCAAGCTATTCTAAACTTGTCCACTCTAGAAAGAGAGAGTCAACCCATGAGCACTGACAATTTTGGTCCTGCTTCCGTTCCCCCGCCGGCCCCCGGGTACGGCGCTGCACCCACACCACCGCCGGTGCCTGGCTACGGACAATCCAGCCCACCGCCGGCCCCGACACCGAGTTACGGCCAAACCTCTGCGCCCTATGCCCAGCCCGCTGACCAATACCCAACGACACCCTACCCGACGGCCCCTGGCCCCCTGCCCACACCCTATGGGATTAATCCGGGTGGGCCCTTCCCGCCTTTGGCGGAATGGCCGCAGCGCGCCCTCGGCGCCCTGATCGACTGGGGCATCCCAATGGTCGTCTCCATGATCGGCGGGGTGATCGGTGGCTTGATCGGCTCGATCTTCTCCTTGGCCGCCTTGGCAGCCATGATCTACAACACGGGTTACCTCGCTGGCACCACGGGATATTCCTATGGTCGCAAGATTGCCGGCACCAAGCTCGTGAGCGAGAAGACCCTCCAGCCAATTGGCTTCGGCATGGCGGTTGGACGTTATTTCGTGCACTGCCTTGACGGCGCGATCTTGATGATTGGCTTCCTCTTCCCGTTGTTCACGCCGAAGAAGCAAACCATTGCTGACATGCTCATGGGCACACTGGTGCTCGACGAGAAGAAGATGCAGTAATCAACGCTATTTAGTTGTTTCGCGATGGCGGGTGAGCAATCACCCGCCATTGTGTTTCCCCGGACCCCAGATGGTGATGCCCACATTCTTCATGGCAAGGGGGTGTTTGGAATCGCCAAGAAGGCCCAACCCATCGCCACCCAAGCGGCCACCACCACTCCGATCATCGAGACGATCATCGCATTAGCCTTGACCGCGCCCCGACGCACCGCCCTGGCATGAGCCAATCGCGCATACCGCGCTGGAATTTCATCGGCTTGAACCAGACGCAGGTGTGGTCGTCTGGGCTGTTCAACGGTGATCGTTGAAATCTCGAGTGCACTCATCATGCTCCCTTCGTACGTTTGTTCGATATAGTTCTAGCGTATTTTCGAAGAAATATCAAACACCTGTTCGATGTTTCCGAATCTTTCTTCATTACACACCTGGGCTCCGACATTTTTTCGCGACTCGTCGAACAGATGTTTGATCACACGCCCCCAATAGCGTAAACTTCCAAACATGACAGAGCTTTTTCACTCCAACATCACCGAGATGCCTGACGCCCCGGCTGGTGTTGATGGGCTGACGCTGAGGCAGCGTCGCATCTTGGAGGTCATTCAAGCCTCCTCCCAGGAACGCGGCTATCCACCAACGGTGCGAGAGATCTGCGAGCAGGTTGGTCTCAACTCTCCGTCCTCGGTCGCCCACCAGTTACGGGTCCTCGAAACGCGCGGTTTAATCCGCCGCGATCCGAACCGTCCCCGCGCCTTGGAGATTCTGCTCGACGGGCCCAGCTCAACGCCCTCGGCCGCCGATGATTACATCCGGGTTCCCTTACTCGGTCGGATCGCCGCTGGGGCGCCAATCCTGGCCGAGGCCAACCTCCAAGATACTTACCCCCTGCCAGAACAACTGGTTGGTCAAGGTCGTCTCTTCATGCTCGAAGTTCACGGGGACTCGATGATTGACGCGGCCATCTGTGAAGGGGATCTGGTGGTGGTCCGTCAACAAGCTGACGCTGAGAACGGCGAGATCGTTGCCGCCCTCCTCGGTGATGAAGCCACCGTTAAGGTGCTAAAGCGCACTCCCGGTCAGATCTGGTTGCTGCCGCAAAACCGCCTCTACTCCCCTATCGACGGTAATGATGCCACCATCCTCGGTAAGGTTGTCGCTGTCTTACGCCGATTGTAGGCCTGGAAGATCAGCTAAGAACCTTGAGGCTCTTGTCACTTTGGCGTCGACCCGGCTAGGCCATGACAACCGTAGCCAGGTCCGCGCCCGGGTCATCCCAACGTAAAACAGACGCCTTTCCTCGCCGATTTGCTCGGCGCTAGAGGCCAAGGGATGTGGCATCACACCGTCATGGAGACCACCGAGGCAAACCGCCTCCCACTCCAATCCTTTTGCACTATGCAAGGTGCCGAGATGAACCGCTTGCCTGGTCGATTCCGGCACCCCGTAGCTAAAGGGCACCCCCTCATCGGCGAGGATCTGCCGGATCGCTTCGGCCTGAGCGCGAGTCCGGAATAATACCGCTAGTTGATTCCAAGCCAGCCCGTCTCGTGTGCGGTCTTTCAGCCACTGGGCGATCGCCACCGACTCAGCGAGAGGATCGGCCGCCGGGCCAAAGACCAGCGCTGGACCTTTCTCCCGGACTGCTTGGAGATCGATCCCAACCCCTCGTACGATATTGGCGGCCTGCAAGATCTGCGGGGTGGAGCGATAGTTTCGCGTCATCTCCAGACAAACCCCTCCCGGTCGCTGGGAGGCGAACTTCTCGAGGTAGATCGAACGTGACCCGGCGAAGGAGTGGATCGTCTGGGCGGGATCCCCCACCACACAGACATCCCCACTCGCGGACCCTACCCAAAGGTCGACGAGGCGAGCCTGCACCGGTGAAATATCCTGGAACTCGTCGAAGAGAAAATGCCGGTAGGTCCGCCGGACTCGCCGGGCTACCGCCGACTCGGTGGCCAGAAGGGCGAGGGTGCAAAGCAGAACGTCGTCGAGGTCAATCACACATTCGACCTGTTTGACCTGCTCATAGGCGACAATTGCGTCAGCGGCTTGCTCCAGGCTAGCGCAGGAAAGTTGGCGATGACCCTGGGAAGCCAACTCGACATAACTCTCGGGTAGAACATTGGTCTGCTTGGTCCAAGAGATCTCGCCGGCAATCTGACGCAAGGCGGCATCACTCGGGGTGATCCCCACCCGCTGGCAAGCTTGAACCACCAAACCGGACCGATTCTCCACCACTGGCGGAAGCTGGGCATTGTAAATCTCCGGCCAAAAGAACTTCGCTTGGCGCAAGCAAGCGGAATGGAAGGTCCGCGACTGAACGCCCGCTACGCCCATCGCCTCGAGGCGGCTGCGAATCTCGTTGGCGGCCGTGGTGGTAAAAGTGACCGCCAGAGTGGCCCGTGGATCCAAGGCACCTACCGCTGACGCATAGGCGATTCGGTGGGTCAAGGCGCGGGTCTTCCCCGTCCCAGCTCCGGCGATCACCTGGACTGGTCCGCCAATGGTCTGCGCGACCCGCCGCTGGTCGGGGTCGAGCTGATCCAAGATTTGCTGGGGATCCACAGACCCACTCTAGCTGGCAGCTTGTCCAGCCAACGGCTCGGCACGAGAAAATGTCGGCGATAGACGCTAACGTGTCTATCATGATCCACTACCAGGCCGGCGAGGTGGAAACCTTGGCCCAAAAACTAGCCGAAACCCTCGGCTCGTCGCTGGCGGATCCTTTTAGCGAAGACCTGGTTCTGACCCGAACTGGCGGCCTCCAACGTTGGCTAGCCGAGCAGCTGGCGAGCCAACTTGGCAGCTCCGGTCACGGTGACGGGATAGCGGCCCGGATCAAGTTTGCGAGCCTAGCCCAGTTCGGCGCTCGACTGCGCGAGGCTGGGGTGATCTGGAGTGCGGAAGGGCTCCTGCCGGTGATCCTGACCGCCTTGACCGAGCTGATCGACACCGAAGCTTTCACCCAGGTTCGCGCCCACCTCGGCAACGACCACGACCAACCGCGCCGCCGCATGAGTTGGGCTCAAGCCACCGCCCGCCGACTCGCCAGTTATGCCACCTGGCACGCCGAGATGTTGGAAGCCTGGGTTCAGTCGCGCTGGGAGGGGCCCGATGGTGCCCCCTTGCCTGAAGCCCACCTCTGGCAAGCCCAGTTATCCCTCCGAGTGAGTGAACTGCTTGGCTCGACCCCACTGGCTGATCGGGATCGAGCGCGGCAGGCCGCCCGCCAGCAAGCCCAAGGTTATGCCCGGATCGCCCTATTCTGCCCTGAGGAACTGACACCGCTCGAGCAAGCCCTCTGGGATGGGATCAGCGAAGCTCGCGAGGTGATGACCTTCAGCTTGGACCAAAGCGCACCAAGCCATCCCGAACCACGTCTGCTCGCCGCCGTCCAAGCCACCTGGCGAACCGGAACCGCGATCCAGGCCAACCTCGACGACTCGATTGAGATCTATCCTGTCCACCCCGATCGTCAGGTCGAGACCCTAGCGGAACGCTTGACCAGCTTGCTCGAAAACGATCCCCGTCTTCAGCCGCGTGACATTCTGGTTCTCGTCCAAGATCTCGAACACCACCGTCAACTCCTCGAAGCCTATTTCCGTCTAGACCTCGCCCCCGGCGCCGATCCTCGTCACCGGATTCGGGTCGGGGTTGCGCCAGCCCCCCGTCCCGACGATCCCGCCCTCGATCTCTTGGTGTTTCTCCTTGGGCTAGTCAACGGACGAGCGCGCGCTTGCGACCTGCTCGACCTTTGCCGCCATCAGCTGGTGATGGCGGAACACGGCATCTTGGCGAGTGACCTCGATCGATTGTCCTACCTGATTGCTAGTTCTGGGATGCGTTTTGGGGTCACTGCCGCCCAGCGGTCCGGCCAAGCGATGGAGGCCTTCTCCCAGAACACCTGGCTCGCTGGGTTGGGTCGTTTGGTCTTGGGGGTGGCCTTAAGTGAGGATGAACTGCTCTATCAAGGCACGGTCCTGCCGCTTGATGCGGTGGATTCCGACACTGTGCGCCTCGTCGAAGCCCTGTCGATGATCATCGCGGCGGTCCGCCAGTGCTGCCAAACTTGGGTGGTGCCCTGCGATCTCGCTGGCTGGTCGGCGCGTTTTGGTGCCTGCCTGGAAGCGCTTACCGGGTCTAGTTGGGTGGCGGGCCCCGCTAGCCGCGTTCTCGCCCGTCTCGGCCGTACGAAACTAGCGGACTGTCCCGCGCTCACCATCACCGAAGCCGAAAACCTGTTGATTAAGGCCTGGGCTGATCAGTCCCGGGGCTCCGCCTTCCTCAACGGCGAACTCGGTTTCGCGCTACTTGGTTCGATGTCCCTAGTTCCCCACAAGGTCATCATTGTCTACGGGCTCGACCCGGAAGCCTTTCCCCGGCCGATTCCGGTTGATGGCGACTCCATCACCCGAGACTTCATGAGCGAGGGGGAAGATCCTCGCCAGCAAGACCGTCGGGTTTTCGCCGAGGTCTTGGCATCATGTCGGGAAAAGTTCATCGCCATCTACCCTGGTTTCGACCCGGTCCGGTCTTGGCCAACCCCAGTGCCGGTGCCTCTAGAAGAGCTGCTGTCTAGTGCCGAGCGCTGTGTGGGTGGTGAGGTTCGTGACCAGTTAGTCCACCAGCCGCCTAGCGCCTCCGCCGAACCGCGATCATCGATCATCCCCCCACCGGCTCTGCTCGCCCGACCCGACTCCGCTGGCGGCCCGTCCTCCATTGATGACCTCACCGATCTGTTTGTTAACCCAGCTGGCTACTGGCTGAAACGCCAAGCTGGCTTGTTAGCCTCGACCTTCCGTGAGCCCAAACTCTTAGCCTCGACAATGCCAACCGTTCTTACGGCCCTTGAAATCTGGGAGATCACCAATCGCATGCTGCGCCTTCTGCTCGGGGGCAAGACCGCCGATGCCATTCTCCAAGCGGAACTCCGCCGGGGTATTCTGCCCCCTGGTGAGGTTGGCCTGAGCCAAGCCCAAGACTGTCTGGCGACTGCCACCGGCATCGTCAACCGTGCCCAAGGCTATCTGGCGGCTCCTCTCAGTTGGCTCACGATCGACACTGGTGACCTGGTTGGACAGATCGGAGTTAGGGGCACCGATCTGGTCGAAGTCTTCGCGGGCAAGATCCATCCTCACCATCAAATCACGGCCTGGATCAAGGTGCTCTGCCTCAAGTCTGTTGATGGGGAAACCCCCTGGCGTGGGGTGCTGATCGGAAAATCTAGTTCCGTAATCCTGACCCCAGGCTCTTCGGTGGAGGCTGCGGGCCACCTCGGTGTCCTCCAAGCCCTTTACCGCGAGGGTCGCCGCTCGCCACTGCCCGCCCCGCCGGGGCCGAGCGCCCAGGCGGCCCGCGCCATGCTGCGCCAACCGGCCCCCGATCCAATGATGATCACCCGGGCATTGAACACCCTCTGGGAACGCGATCCGGCCTGGGCAGCGATCTGGAAAACGCCGGAGCAGATGTTGGGGTTACCTAGTGACATTCCGGCCTGCTTTTCGAGTCGTTTCCTGGCGCAAGCTCAGGCGATCTACACCCCCATGCTCAAGGCCGGAGGTGTCGCGTCATGATCGAAACCCTGCCTGGGGTCGGGAAAACCCTCGTCATCGAAGCTAGTGCCGGCACTGGCAAGACCTGGGCCATATCCACTCTAGCGGCGCGCTATATCGCCGAGCAGCAGGTCCCGATCTCCCGTTTAGCGATTGTGACCTTCTCGGTCGCCTCCGCTGGTGAGGTCCGCGCCCGTACGCGCTCCCGCCTCGCCGAGGCGGCTCGCTGGCTCGAAGCGGACACTGCGCCCCAGGAAGCCGATGAGGATCTGAGACGCCTGTGGTCGACGAACCCTAGTGTACGAACGGCCCGGCGCGGGCGGTTGTTGACGGCCCTAAATGACTTTAGCCAGGCCTCGATCATGACCACCCACAGTTTCTGTGATCGTCTTCTCGCCTGCCTTGGCATCCTCGCCGACCATGACCCTACCGATCGCTTGGTCACTGATCTGTCGGAGCTCACGGTAGAGGTGACCTCCGATTACTACCTGGCTGAGCGCCGGACCAATCGCCTGGGGTTTTCCTTTAGTCAAGCCCTTGCCTGGGTCCACAAAGCCCAGTTCGCTCCCACCGCACCAATTGAACCGGCTGGCTCGCCGGAAGCAGAGTTCGTTCGCGCCGTCCAAGCCTTGATTGAGCGCGCCAAACGCCGCCAAGGAATCTACACCTTCGATGACATGTTGGTGCGCTGCCGCGATGGACTTAACCACCCCGAAACCGGCGCCGCTGCTCGGGCTCGCGTCGCCGAGGCTTATCCGATCTTGCTAGTCGACGAGTTCCAAGACACCGATCCCATCCAATGGGAGATTATCCGCAGTGGGTTTGTTGGCACCTCTAGCGTCGTTCTAATTGGCGACCCTAAACAATCGATCTACGGTTTTCGCGGAACCGATGTCGAAGCCTATCTTCAAGCGACCAAGCAGGCAGATGAAGTGGTCAGGCTGGACACCAACCACCGCAGTGCCCCCGATCTTGTTGACGCCGTCGCAAACCTGGTCGGCGGCGCCAAGTTGGGCGATGATCGGATTGCGGTCCATCCGGTGCTTACCTCTGAGAACACCCCTCGCTTGATCTGCGCTGATGGTCAACCCTGGCGCCAACCACTGCGGATTCGCATCCCGAGCGATCTCACCCCATTAGCGGTGGCCACCGCCCGGGAACTGATCGACAGTGACCTCATCACCGACCTGACCGCCCTGTTGGCTGGGGGCCTGCTTTACCAGACCAAGGCGTTGACCCGTCCCCTAGCGGCCCAGGACATCGCCATCATTGTGTCAACTAATGGGCGCGGCAATGAGCTGCTGGAACGCCTGCGCCTAAGCAATATTCCGGCGATCTTCACTGGTGCGGGTTCAGTCTTCGAAACCAGCGCTGCTGCAGACTGGCTTAGCTTGTTACGCGCCCTTGATGATAGTTCGGCGTCAAAGATCCGGGCGGCCAGCATCACCTCGTTGATTGGTTGGGATATTAACCGCCTAGTCAGCGCCTCCTCAACCGAGTTCGCCCGCTTGGCCGGCCAGATTCGACACTTGGCTGACCTTCGGACTAACGCCTTGGGGGTCTTGGAGTGGCTCATCGACCGGACTGACCTGGTTGCCCGGCTCCAGATCACCGAAGCGGACGGTGAAGCCCAACTAGCGGATCTGACTCAACTGGCATACCTACTCAGCACCGAACCAGTTGGGCTAACCTCCCCGCTCGATTGGCTGATCGCTCAGCGTGCCGCTGGAACGAACCCCGATGAGTCAACTCGACGTTCGACGACCAGACGTAACGCTGTGCGTATCCTCACCGTCCACCAAGCGAAGGGGCTCCAGTTCCCGGTGGTCTACCTGCCCCAACTAGCTGATCGTCACCTGCGCAAGGCGGTTGACCAACCAACGATCTCCCATGATGGGCAGGGCAACCGCGTCGTTGAACTGGGCATTGGGATTCCGGTTGGCAATCCCAGCCAGGAGGAGGCCGCTGAATCGCTGCGGGCCGGTTATGTTGCCTTGACCCGCGCCACCACCCACATCACCACGTGGTGGGTGCCGACCACTCAAAACACCCATGCCTCGCCGTTGCACCGCTTTATGTTCCGGGAATCGCCCGCTCCGGCCGAGACCATTAGCTTGACCGGTCGCGACCCTAAGAACCTCAACCTGCCGAAGATAGCGATCGAGACTATCGGCGCCCAGCCGACCACCCCCTTGACCAGGCCGACCGAACCACCGCCCGCCGACGGCCCCGCTGTCGACGCTCCCGGTCCTAGGCGACCCTTGACCCGTCCGATCGATCACACCTGGCGCCGAGCCTCCTTCTCGAGCTTGACGGCCCAGGCTCATCAAACCCGCAGCGACGAAAACCCCCTACCATTGCTTACCCCCGAAGCCGATGCCCGGCTCGATCAACTCTCCCCAATGGCCGACCTGCCGTCTGGGATCGCTTTTGGCTCCCTGATCCACGCGATCTTTGAATACGCCGACCCGGTCGAGGATCTCACAGCGCTGATCAGCGACACCATTAACCCCCTTGAATGGCCGGATTTGACTGCCGAAACTCTAGCTCAAGCCCTCCAACCGGGTCTGAACACACCGCTAGGCCCGCTTGCAAGCAACCGTACTCTGGCCGAGATTCCGCTAGGTGATCGGGTGGCGGAGATGGATTTCGAGCTCGCTCTCGCCACCGATGGCGAGGCCAGCGACCTCAGTCTGATCGCGGAGGTCTTCGCCCGCCATCTTCCCCCAGACGATCCGCTAGCGGATTATCCCGCCTTCCTAGCTCAGGCCGAACTCGACTCGCGCGCCTTGCGTGGGTTCCTGGTCGGCTCGATTGATGCCGTGTTGCGAGTCGATGATCGCTACCTGGTCGTCGATTACAAGACCAATCATCTCGGGGTCTCGGATCGCCCACTGCGCTTGGCCGATTACACCTCGGCCGCGATGGCCCGGGCGATGATCAGCTCTCACTATCCCTTGCAAGCGATTCTCTATGCCATTGCCTTACATCGTTTCCTGCGTTGGCGACTAGCGGATTACGATCCTGAGCGCCATCTTGGCGGGATCCTTTATCTGTTTGTACGCGGTATGGCAGGGCCAGATACGCCGGTGGTGGATGGGACACCTTGTGGGGTCTTCACCTGGCGTCCCCCGGTCGCGCTAGTGATGGAACTATCTGATCGTCTGGCGGGGGTGGTGAGATGACCCTGGACTTCACGGGAACTGACGCCCTCAACTTGTCCGCCCAAACCCTCCGGGTGGCGCGCCACCTAGGTTACCTTTACGGTGAGGAACGAGAGATCGTCATCACGGCGACCGCTTGCGCTATTGCCGCCCTAGCGGCGGGATCGGTCTGTTTCGAGTTGTCTGGGCCGGATGGTTTCGAGTGGCGCCAAGCCCTGGAATCCTCTCCCCTAGTCTCGGCTCAGCTTGACCGCCCGCTGGTTCTTGATGGCATGTCCGTCTACCTGACCCGCTATTGGATGGAACAAGCCAGGATCGTCGACTGGATCTTCTCCCGTACGATCACTAATCCCAACCCGAGCGCCAGCGACGATCCAAGCCTTCAAGCCGCTCTCGACCGCTATTTCCCTGACCCTTCCGATCAACGCGACGCCGCCAAGCAGGCCAGCCAGCATAGTTTCTGCGTCATTGCCGGGGGCCCTGGAACCGGCAAGACCACCACGGTCGCCGGGCTGCTGGCTGTCATGGCCTCGACGACCTCTACACCATTGCGTGTCATCTTGGCGGCACCCACCGGACGCGCCGCCGCCCGCCTTGAACAAGCGGTCCGCGAGAATCTCGCCGGTTTTGGCGACCTCGACCCCGATCTGCGCTATAGCTCCGGCACCCTCCATCGCGTGCTCGGCCTGAAACCTTGGGGGCCACCAACTATGCACGCCGCCCATCCGGTTCCCGCCGATGTCGTCGTCGTCGACGAGGCCTCCATGCTGTCGCTGCACCTGATGTCCCTCCTGCTTGATGCCATCGCCCCGACCACCCGTCTGATCTTGGTTGGCGACCCCGACCAGTTGGCTTCGGTCGAAGCCGGGGCGGTGCTAGCCGATATCGTCGCCAGCGACGTCACCGTCCCGGTCACCCGCCTCACCCACACCTACCGTTTCGGTGGCGCTATCGCCGATCTTGCCGAGACGATCCGGGTCGGGGACGCCGAGTCGGCTTTGGCGATTCTGGCTGGGAATCCCGACGAGATCGAATGGATCCCCACCCCAGCGGCCTCGGCGAGCCCCGAGGCCCTCCAGGGCTTGCGCGAGACCGCCACCAACCAAGGCCGCGCCCTGATCGAAGCCGCTTCGGCAGGCGAGATGGAGCGCGCCCTCACCCTGCTCGACTCCCACCGCCTCCTGGTTGGCCACCGCCACGGCCTAGTCGGCGTCTCCTACTGGACCCGCCAGGTCCGTGGGTGGATCGCCCCCGGCACCGAGTGGACCGGTCACTGGTATCCCGGCATGCCCGTATTAATCACCGGCAATGATGACCTACTCGGGATCTACAACGGCGACTCCGGGGTGATCGTCGAAAAAGCCGGTGAACTCTTGCTAGCGGTCGGTGATGGTGTCACCACCCGCTTAATCACCCCCGATCTGATCCAATCCTGGGAACCCCTCTACGCCTCGACGATCCACAAATCTCAAGGCAGCCAATTCAACACCGTCTCCCTCATCCTCCCCCCCGCCACCACCGCCCTCCTCACCCGCGAACTCTTCTACACCGCCGTCACCCGCGCCAAAACCTTCCTCTGCGTCATCGGCGACCCCGACTCCGTCCGCCACGCCATAACCTCCCCCGCCCTCCGCGCCTCCGGCCTAGCCCTCAAGTTAGCCGCCCTACACTCAAACCTCGAGATCTAACTTCGATCCCTCTCTTTGTCCATCCGTCTCCATAAAATCTCAACCCAACCCCCCAAAAAAACAAAGAATGGTTGATCATGTCTCATATATAGAGATATCATTTGTGTGTTGTTTTAGGATGCCCCCCGAAATCCCTAGGCAACACCAAAACTTTATCCCCCCGGGTAACAGGAGTTTCTCATGGCCCCCAAACATACGAATCGCAGTCGTAAACCTACTGGCCTAGTCATCAGCATCGTGGTCGCCGTCGCTCTCGTCGCTGCTGGCACTTGGGCGTGGTATGACTTCACCCAGACCTATCGCAACGCCATCCACGGTAAATCGAAAACCGATTACGATCCCATCCTCATTGATGAGTTCATTGATGCTGGGCGGACGTATCATGACTGGGTTGTGGACGAAACCCTATCCAAGTTGATTTATGTTACCTACGACCATACGGATCCGCTGTATGAGGCCTATGGGGGTCATATTGAAGATGATGGGGTCCTTTCTGGGGAACCACCTTGCGAAGACATGTTTAAAGCAACCTGGGTTCGGGTGAACCTTACAGAAACCACCACGATCTATGACTCTAATGATGGGACAACGGAAACCACTGGACCGACTATTTACGCTGGGGTGGAATCAGATCGTGTCGAGTGGAGCCTCAACCCCAGTGTCAAACCCATCAACGACTGGGTTGCTGAGTGGGCAGCCGACCCACTGGCGCTTAACGGGCCTTTCTGGATCCTCGACACTGACGGTTGGATGTATTGGGCCCAACCCCTCGAACATGGTGGCACCACCACCAACCTGCTCGACTCAATCAAACTGATCGACCTCGCGGATTGGGAGGAGATCGACTATTACCGCGATATCCATCTCGAAGCGATAGACTTCGGGTTACGTGACCTCGACAAATGGGTTGACGCCGCCGAGTCTTCGAACCCCGTGATGAGCCTAAGCATCAAACCCCTCCTCGGACTGACCAACTTCGGGATCAATCCCGACGGCACCACTATGGTCCTACCAGTCCCCACCGGCACCACCAGTAACAACGGAACCACCAATCACACGGTATTCCTGGACGGAATCAACCTGTACGCTGGCGGTTACAACTTCTTTGGGCAGTTAAGTGACGGTACAACCACTAACCGGGTGGCACCAGTGCAAATGATG
>JAIRKB010000120.1 GCA_031260385.1 Propionibacteriaceae bacterium
CGATCATGCTCCTAGCCTCGGCGCTATCCTTCTTCGTCAACGAAGCCGTCGCCAAAGCGCGCTACGGGCTAACAGACTTCGACTTTGAACGGCCCCTGACCTCCCTGGTCTGGCTAACCTCCCTGGTCTCGATCGGGCTCACTTTCGCTTGCTCGGCCTTCCTGCTGCCACCTGACCAGGTCGGAGACCACCTGTGGTGGCAACTGTCGATCATCATCTCCTGCGGCACCTTAGCTGGGGCCTTGATCCCGGAACTAGTCAAGGCTTTCACCTCAACCAACTCCCATCACGTCAAAGAGGTCGTCAAGTCATCCGAGCAGGGTGGGGCCTCGCTCAATATCCTGTCGGGGATTGTGGCGGGCAATTTCGCCGCCTACTGGCTTGGTCTAGCGATCGTCGCTCTGATGGGCATCGCCTATGCGGTGACCACTTGGGCCGGTCTCGATAGTGCCTTGGGCACGCTGCCGCAGGCCTCGACGGTCTTCGCTTTCGGCCTGGTCGCCTTCGGTTTCCTCGGAATGGGCCCGGTGACGATCGCCGTTGATTCGTACGGGCCGGTGACTGACAATGCCCAATCGGTCTACGAACTGAGCCGGATCGAGTCCCAACCCGGGATCGAAGAGGAGCTCCAATCTACGTACGGAATCAGGCCGGTCTGGAAGAAAGCCAAAGCTCTTCTGGAGGAGAATGATGGCGCCGGGAACACTTTCAAGGCCACCGCCAAACCGGTTCTGATTGGTACGGCGGTGGTCGGCGCGACAACGATGATCTTCTCGATCATCCTCCTTCTGGCCGGGAACCTGGCGTCCGAGCCGGGGCAACTGCCGCTCGCGGAGGTTGGTTTGAGCGCCGTGTCCGCCCTGCTGTCGCCGATCCATCCGCCTTTCTTGTTGGGGTTGATCATGGGAGCGGCGATGATCTTCTGGTTCTCGGGAGCGTCGACCCAAGCGGTGACGACCGGAGCCTATCGGGCGGTGGAATATATCAAGAACCACATCAAACTCGACGAAGCGGCCGATGTTAAGGCCTCGACTAAGGACTCCACCAAGGTGGTCGAGATCTGCACCGCCTATGCCCAGAAGGGGATGTGGACGATCTTCCTGGCGATCTTCTTCGGCACGCTCGGATTTGCTTTTGTCAATGAGTATTTCTTTATCGGTTATCTGATCGGGATCGCGGTCGTCGGCCTCTTCCAGGCAGTGTTCATGGCCAATGCCGGTGGGGCTTGGGATAATGCCAAGAAGATCGTCGAGACCGATTTGGGGATGAAAGGCACGGAGTTACATGCCGCGACCGTGGTCGGCGACACCGTCGGCGATCCCTTTAAGGACACCTCTTCGGTGGCCCTTAACCCGGTGATCAAGTTCACGACCCTCTTCGGTCTACTGGCGGTGGAACTGGCGGTCGCCTTGCGCCACAGTGATCTCGGGGTGGTGGGCGTGCCGGTCATTGCCGGGGTATTCCTGCTCGCCTCCGGATATTTCGCTTGGCGGTCCTTCTACCGGATGCGGATCCCCCAATCACCGGAACTGGCCTAACTCAACCGGCCACTAGCGGAGGGTCCACTAGGCTCGTGTATACTGCCGGACATAGCTCACTGACCGGTAACGGAGCTCTAGTTTCGTCGCGCCGGGTTGTTCACTGAAGCGAGGAGAGCGATGACGTTGCAGCGATTGCTTCGATTTGAGGACCGCGCTCAATTGGTCGACCAAATCGCCCACTTACTGGTCGAAGCTCTCGTCAAACAGCAAGCCAGCACCGGCTCGGTTAGCCTCTGCTTGACTGGTGGTGAGCTAGCGAACCAGGTCTACGATGCGATGGCGGCGATCAGTTCTGACCTGCGGGCCAATGAGATTCACCTGTGGTGGAACTGGGACTATTTCGTCGCCACCGACAACCCGGAACGTAACTCCTTACAAACCCTCAGTCGGCTAGCGAGCACCTGGGGTCTCGACCCCGCCAAGATCCATCCGATCCCCTCCTCTTCGGTCTTCTCCGACCCCGAGGCTGGTGCCGCCCAATATGCCCAGGATCTGGCCGACAACCCCCCGATTGACGTCTGCTTACTGGAGTTGCGCGCCGATGGCGGCATCGCCGGCCTACTCCCCCACCATCTCGCCTCCCCCGCCGATGGCCTCGTCGTTGGCGTCACCGACGCCCCCGGCGACCGCGTCACCATGACCCCCCTCGGCCTCAACACCTGCCGCCAAATCTGGATCATGGCTAGCGGCCCCGATGTCGCCGCCGAACTCCAGTTGGCCAACCAAACCGATCCCACCCGACCGGCTAGCTTCCTGCGGGGTGAGGAATGTACGATCTGGCTAGCCGACCTCGACGCCGCCACCACCATCCCCTTCCACCGCTGCACCCTGTAGAACGGATATCACGTTCGAGCACGCTGTTGCCTGGACCAGCCAAGCGTCGTCCAGGAAAACCAGATCCTCCCTACCGAGTCTTAAAGAACTGGAAGAGCCCTTTCTCGCGGATCATTACCGCCGCGCCGACGGCCCCAAGAAGCGCTCCCACCACCACCCACCAGGCAACAATCGCACCACTAAGCCAGACCGGCCAGGTCTCGTTCAAACCGATGACCCGGATCACCACGAGACTTACCATTAACGCCAACACAGTCCCGAAGATCACCCAAACTCCAGTCTCAATCACCACCCCCAACATGAAGGCCCCTCGCCCCTGTCCAGCGTGCAAGGCCGCCGAATACTCCAACCGTCGCCGCCAAGTCGCCACAAACCCGATCAACGCCAACACCAGGGGCCCGACCCAGATGATATGCCAGGTAATCCGCTCTACGTATAGTTGATTGGCATCCATACTGACACCAAAGTTCCGATTGACCTGACCGATCAAAACTGGGTAGGACTCAGAGGTCACGACCAGGGTCGACCGTAAAAGCTTTTCGTTCTCATCAACCAGCGGCCAAGCTCGAATCCAACATTCATCAAAGAGCCGATCAGCGGCCACGGGAACCAAGATCGCGAATCCGAACCGAATATCCCGGCCATCATTCGGCCAATCATAAACCGCTGCTACCGGCAACGGCCCGTTCTTTGTTGTCAAGGCTCCACCCGGACCAATGCCAAGCAACTGGGCGAGACCAGCCTCCATCCAAACTCCGCCGAGCTGCTGGTTCTCGATCCCAATAATCGCCCCAAACCCCAAGCTGACTTCGTAAGCTGTCATCGGCACCAGCGGCGCCTCCTCAACCGTGATCGGCGCCATCTCCCGCATCGCCCCCGAGGCCTGGATTGTCGAGGTCCCCCACAGGGCATCACAACCACGCCCATCAACCTGACCGTTGGACGGCAACTTGTAGACATTCGCCGCCGCCGCTTGGAACTCCCGAACATCGCGCTCAATCCGCGCAACGGTCACCACATCCGCTACCATCAGCAAAGCTAAAACCACCCCAGTAGCGATTGCCCAGGTCACCGCCTTAGTCGTCCCGGTCGCGACGTTACGCCCCACCTCCGATAACACGCCCCGTACCCTCATGAACCACCCCCAACCCGGCCTGCGTTTGCACCCAGATCAATGATGGCATCACAAGCGGCCTGGGTCGCGGGATCATGGGTCGCCACAATCACAATCGCGCCCCCAGACGCCACCAACCCAAGATTCTCATTTACCGTCACTGCAGATTGCCGATCAAGCTGGGCGGTTGGTTCATCAACCAATAGCACATCCGGATCAACCGCCAACGCCCGAGCCAGTAATAACCGCTGCGCTTCCCCACCGGAAATCGTCGAAAATGGTCGATCAGCGATCTCTTCTAAGCCGAACCGGCACATAATATCGAGGGCGATCTCGCTCGCCTCCCGGCGACTCTCGCCTTGCGCTAGTAAAGGAAAAGCGACGTGATCGAGCGCCGTCCGTCGCGCCACCCCATGCGGGTTTTGAAACACCCAGACCACCGACAACACCCCGATCTTGGTGATCGTCCCGCGCCGGGGACGCTCCCAACCAGCAATCAAGGTCAACAAAGTCGACTTCCCACACCCCGACGGACCGCACACCCCCGTGATCCTTCCCGGAGAAAAGCTGGCACACAGATCATCAAACAACACCGCCGTACCAGGAAACCAATGCCCCACCCCATCGAGGGTAACGAGGCGATCAGGCGGGTTGGCGGACGACTCCATCGCGCCCCCTAACACCCAGTCGCCGTTATGCCAGCACCAATCGCTACCTCGTTGACCACCTGATCAACCACCACCAAAGTGGCACCAAGCCCCGCGCCAACAATCGTCACCGGCAGCCCCACTCCGCCTGACTGGATACACCCCCGAGCGCCCGTGACCGCAAACAGCGCTCCAGGAGGCACCCGCAACGCTGTAATCGGGTCAACCAACGACCAAGTCCCCTGCCGAGAACGCTGCTCATTCAATAACATATTGGCAAAATCCGTTGTCACTTCCAAGTCGCGCAGAAACTCCTTCGATAGCGGCAAGGCGAGATTATCTAAAGGCAAGCTAAGACCAAAGAGCGTCAGCTCACGACTACCCTCCGCAGGGGTTTGCTGCCCCGAAAGGGTCAACTCCACACCCAACAACTTCGGCCGAACATAGGCAATCGCCTCACCGTACGTCACCGCAGTTCCCGGCAAAGCCGACCAAGATTCAAGTGTCACCGTCCGCTCAGGCAACCAAATGGCATCAGCCAAACTAAACTCCCACACACTATCCGCAACCCCCGCATCGCCCAACAGAGCCGACCACGCCCGCAACGTCCACCAAGTAAAACGGTCCGACGACAAATCCCCATATCCAAGCCGTGTCAACTCCGCATTAAGCGCCTCAACATCGCCCCCACGATCCCCAATCTCCAGATCCCGATACAACGGCACTGCCGTATTCAATCCAATCACCGGCCGCTCATCAACCGCCAAAGCAACTTTCCCCGAAACCAAAACCCCCGACCCACCAATCGGCGTCGTCACCGTCCCCGAGGTCCGCACAATCAACGGCGTCGCATCACCCAACACAAAAAACGCCTCAACCTTCACCGGATCTACAAACGACTGGGTAACCACCGCCACACTCGTTGGCGAACTTACTGGCTCAAGAACAGACGGCGGCGACAACGGCACTAAAAACACCCCCACCGCCATACCCCCCACCAACAACCCAACCATCGCCAACACAACCCACGACGATCGGGTTCGCCGAGGACGCTTACCACGCGCCTCCTGCTTATCAGACCGACTCAAATCGAAACCACCTCGGGTAGTGATAGTGATGTGACAACTTTTTCTGCTCCAATCCTACCCGCCTACGAGGATTCTATTTCAAAATAGGCATATCCTGCCTTCCAAAGACAGTTATTTGCTTCTTCATCGCCATATTGATCGAATGGAAACTTTCCTACTGTTCTGTCCTTTTCGAAATCCTCAACCGTGTAAGCGGCGTCAACGAACCCTCTCGCACGAAGACACCGAACGGCTACAAGTCGCTGATCTGCCAGAAGATCAGGATTCGCCTGCTGTATCTGATACAGAGACTCCACCACACTCGTGCCTTGGGAGCACTTCGTAACTGCTGCATCCAACGCAGCTTGATTGTCCACGAACAAATATGGCAACTCAACATACAGCCCTTCCGAAGTCTTTCTGAATCTGGGGTCAAAACCATGCTGAGTCATACACAGCGCATAACGAATGTGAGCATCCTCATAGTCAACCGGATCAATTTGCCCTGCGATAATTGCCCGTTCAAGCACTTCACGTTCCACTGGCGACGGGTTTAGGTTGTCCAAAGCCTGCCGGAAAAGCTCTGTCAAACTGCCAGCCAACTGCTCCTCAGCTCCCGCCGAATCCTGACTAGAGCAGCTAACTAGTAAAAACATGGCAACCGCCGCCACTAGCGCAGTGGTGAGCGGTCTCACAAACCCGCCTTTCTAGTCAGTCTTGAAAATCCCATAGCCAGCATAATACATACAGTTATTGGCGGAGGCTTCGTAAACATCGAAAGGGAAAGTCTTAAACGGACGAGCAAGCCAATCCCGATCAAAATCATCAACGGTGTACCCAGCGTCAATCAGGCCCAGCCCCCGAAGACACCGGATCGCAACCAACCGCTGATCGGCTATTAGATCTGGGTTGCCCTGCTGATAGCGGAAAAGAGAGTCAAGAATCGCGTTGTCGCCAAGGCACTCCCAGTGCTGATCAATCCCGTCGTCCGCGCCCACCGCTTGCCAGCCCAAGTTTATATAATATCCCTCCGGTGTCTTGCGGTACTGAGGCGCAAAGCCATGTTCAGTCATACACTGTGCATACCGAACATGCGCTGCTTCATAATCAGCCTGGTCAATTTTTCCCGCTACTACAGCTCTTTCGAGCGCTTCCCTTTCAACTGGTGAGGGATTAGATGTGTCGAGGGCCTGCTGGAAAAGCTCTGGCAAACTACCAGCCAACCGCTCTTCAGCACTTGCCTGGTCCCTACTAGCGCAGCCATTCAAAACCGACATGGCAACAACGGCAATAAGGGCCGTAATAAGCAGCCGTGGCATAGCATTAGGTCTTGCTATGGATACAGTCATTGGCGTCCCCTCTGAAGCACATACCTAGTATCCCTATCAGCTCTCGAAACTGTCACGCCCTCGGTTACGGGGACGGCATCATTGGGTGCCTCACCCATCCCGTCAGCCAAGAGTCGGCAAGCACGGGCCAGACGGGAACGGCTTTGATCCAGACTGTGGAAGACTTGACTTATGACTGTTGTGGAGTGGTATACCGAGATGTACGACGAGGACGCTCGGCTTGGCGGGTTCTCTATGGAGTGGCTTCGGACCACCCATCTCATCTCCCGGATCTTGCCTAGTCCACCCGCCAAGATAGCGGATGTGGCCGGTGGGACCGGTCGCTATGCGACATGGTTGGCTTCCCAGGGTTACGAGGTGAGCCTACTAGACTTGGTGCCGCGCCATGTCGAGCGAGCCCAATGGCGGGCTCAGCAGCAAGGCGTACAGGTTGATTGCGTGACCGGAGACGCCTTGGCCTTACCGTGGGCCGACGAAAGTTTCGATGTTGTCATGGTCATGGGAGCCCTCTACCACCTTCTCGCGCGCGAAGATCGCTTGGCCTGTCTCGACCAGGCCAAGCGGGTGCTGAAACCCGGTGGCTGGCTGGTCACCGCCTATATTGGCCGCTGGGCGGCGCTCTTCGATGGTTACCGGTCCGGCTTCGTGACCGATCCCGGCTTCCGCCACCGCCTGGCCAACTCGATGGCCACCGGTAGCCACGAAAACCCCGATCGCCATCCCCAGCAGTTCACGACCGCCTACTTCCACACCCCCGACGAGATCGCCGAAGAGGTCACCACCGCCGGATTTGTCGACCCCCAAGTCCTCCCCGTCGAAGGTTTCACCTCCCTAATCGACGTCCCCGAAGCAATGCAGTCCGGCGATGGTCTAAGCGCCGTAATGGGCCACCTAACCACGACCGAAACCATCCCCTCCCTACGAGGGGCCTCTGCCCACTTACTCTGCCTCTCCCGCCGCCCAGTCGCTAATCCCCGGAGTTCTTAGGCTCGGTCGTTGAAGAAACCCAACTCACCTGCCGCAAGCAGACGTTCAATCGTTGCTTCCCCGCGTCTCCAACGCGCCATCTGTCTCCCCCAATCTTCCAAACATAACATCAACCAAAGGCCGAGTGTGAAGCTGCGCCGACAGCCTATCGGACGGGTCCTGCCACTGCTCATGGGTACGCATCACCGGGTTTACCGGGACACCTAGTCGTTGTTGGGCGCGGTCTGAGGCGGCGTACATATCTCCACGATCAACACTGTCGCCAATCACCATCACATCAACATCCCTCGGAGCATGTCCACTTTCGCCATGATATCGCGCCGCCCACGATCCGAAGATTAGCACTTGGTCAGCGCCCTGGAGCTGGCCAAACTCCTGCGCAACAACGTGCTGGGGCCCAAAAGACACCTCCAGAAGCCCAGCCAGTTTTTCCGCAGCAGGATGTTTTAGGTTCGCTCCTAGCATGCGGTTCCGCCCGAGGATTGTCTCGGTAACTAACGAGGACGCGACAAGCCTTTCCGCTTCGCGATGTATAGTCGGCAGCGACACCCCAACCCGACGGGCAAGATCCGTAAGGCTGAAAGCCTGGTCAGGATGCAAATACAGCCAGGTCAGCACCTCCGCCTGCGCCTGGCTGCGAAAGATCGGCAAGAGCGCCGGAGCATTACTTCTCATAACTGAAAGATATCTTACGCTAAACGAAATATTAACTCAGGACCCGGAGTAAGCACGTGTAAAGCGTTGTCTCCTTCCTCGACTGCCAAACGAGTAGTCTGCTGGTCACCTCTTCTTCCGCCAGTTCGCGTGAAAGTAGTGTTCCGTAATCAGGACTTATGTAGTTATTAGTATGTACTAGTAGTACCTTAGTGATAGTATTGTCGCATGACAACGATCACTTTGACCGAGTTCAATAGGAACCCATCGCTGATCGCCAGGCTTGCCCGGACCAGGAACGTAATCATCACCGACCATGGGGCGGCGACGCTTGAGATTCGGCGCATTGACTCCCAGGGTAGTCGCCTCGACGAGTTGCGTCGCTTGGGACAGGTTCGACCAGTTCGCGACCGTTCATCAGACCCGTTCCCTGACTTCGAAGTCGACCCCGCCTTAGCCAGCCGATTGATGGCGGCATTCGAAGAAGAACGAGACCAGCGTGAATACTGAAACAATCTGGTTTGTCGACTCCTCCGTATTGCTAACAGTCTTGCTTGGGATATCGCCTACCGCCAAGGCCTGGTTCGATGCCGGCAGGGCACGCGGTGACACCTTCGTAGGATCAAGGCTCCTGGAAGTCGAAACCAAGCGTTTCGTGACTAACAAAGAGCTGGCAAAAGAAATGAAGCGAGGTCAAGTAGTCGTTGACCGCTACCTCGACAAGTTCGAACTTATCCTCATTGATGACGACCTCCTCACCGAGGCCATCGCCATTCAGCAGCCGCTACGTGGAGCAGACGCGATCCATGTCGCCACCGCACTAAGGCTCGGTGTCGAAGCGGCGACTATCGTCACCCATGACGCCCAAATGACGAAAGCATGCATCGCTCTTGGATTCAAAGTAGTTGATCCTGTTTAGTCCCACCGGGAACGCCTTTAATCCAGGCTGTGGAAGACTTGGCGTATGACTGTTGTGGATTGGTATACCGAGATGTACGACGAGGACGCTCGGCTCGACTTCTAGAAGGTGATGTCGTCGGCGATATTGCCGCCTAGATCGGCGGCGAACCTCTCGGCGTATTCTTGCTGCTTCTGGTCGCGATAATCCCACCAACACTGGGCTTCCTTCGCCAGTTCCTGGTCGTAGTGCTCCCGGTTCACCGCCGAGGCCTGCTGCATTTCCTGGAAGGGGCGCTGCCAGTCTTGTTGGATGATCAGAAAATCGGTTAGAGCGACACCGAAATGATCCAGAAGCCATTGCGAACCATCCAACCCGGCGTCGTACGCCGCCTGTTGGGCA
>JAIRKB010000134.1 GCA_031260385.1 Propionibacteriaceae bacterium
GGGGTACATTTGGGTGTGCCGGGCGGCGGCGCCGTTGGCGGCGCGTTGTGGGCGGCGGGGGTGGCCCCCGCCGGCCCCGGCCCCGGCGTCGCTGGGGGGGAGGCGGTGGGTGGCGGAGAGGGCGATCGGGGACCACATGCAGGCGTTGCCGAAACCGGCGAGGCAACTGGGGAGCAGGATCCACCAGATGGTGGAGTCGGGGGTGAGGTAGAGCAGATACCAGGCTTGGGTTAGGGCCATGCAGGATAAGCCGAAGACGGCGATGCGACGGGCGCTGAGGCGGCCGATTAAGCGGCCGATGATTGGGGCGAGGATGCCGGAGATGACGGCGGATGGCATCATGAAGATGGCGGAGACGGCGGGGGAGTAGCCCCGGCCGACCTGGATGAAGTAGAGCAGGGGGAGGGACATACCGGCGATCGCCGCTCCGACTAGGAAGATCGCGGAGTTGGCTAAAGAGAAGTCGCGGTCACGGAAGAGGCGTAAGGGGATTAGGGGTTGTTCGGCGTAGTTCTGATGGACGACGAAGGCGATTAGGAGCACGACCCCGATGATGATGATTTGGGGTATGGTGATCCAACCCCAGACTGGGCCCCAGACCTTACTCGTACCCTCCTGAAGCCCAAAGACGACTAGGAAGATGCCCCCACCTGACAGCACCATACCGACCCAATCGAAGCGGGGGGTTCGGCGCGAGAGCTTGGGGAGCAGGCGCCAGGCGAGGATTACGCCGACGATCCCGACGGGGACGTTGATCAGGAAGATCGCTTGCCAACCAACCTGCTGAACGAGCAACCCCCCAACGACTGGGCCGATCAGGGTGGCAATCCCGGCGACCGTTCCCCACAGACCCATCGCCGCGCCGCGGCGGTGGGGTGGGAAAATCCGTACGATCATCGCCTGGGTCTGCGGAGACATCAACGCCCCGCCGACCCCTTGGACCGCTCGGGCGGCGATCAGCGACTCGATGGAGGTCGCCAAACCGCACCACAGCGAAGCCAAGGTGAAGACCACCATGCCGATCATGAATAGGGTCTTCTGCCCGAAGCGATCACCCAGGCGACCGGATAGCAAGAGCGGAACGACCACGCCCAAGAGATAAGCGCTGGTCACCCAGATTGTCTGGGTTAGGGAGGCGCCGAGACTGGCCTGAATCGTCGGATTGGCCACCGAGACGATATTGGAATCCATCATCAACATGAAGAAGCCCACCAGCATGACGACAACCGCCGCCCACGGTCTTACAGCGGGCGGCCCTTGGTTTGCTGATGCACCGATCATGGTCGCTCCCGGTAGGTCCGAGGAACACCTTACCGGACTAGTGGACTGTCCACTCTTAATGGCGGGGAATGAGCGGGGTCAGGCGGTACAGCTGGCCAGGCGGAGGAGGGAGGCGGGCTGGACGCCCGTCGACCGACGACAACGCCGCCAGATGTGGCGACTGGCGCCGCTAATCCGCCACTTATGGGTGGACAGTCCACTACCCGGCGTCGTCACGGCATCCAGACCAAGGTCTGCTCGGCCTTGACCGGCGTTCGCCCTAACTGATTGTCCGATCGGTCGGTAAGCTCCAGCCCGATGGTTACTTGGTCACCCGGTTGCGCGTTGGTAAAATCTGCGCAGGCCTCCACGCGATCTGCCTCAGGTTGATACCAGGAAGTTTTCACACCATTCGGGTGGCTGTATTGGATCTGCTGAGGGCTCATCCCTCCGGAGTCGAGCAAGAAGATCACGCACATCAGCTTGCCTCGAGTTTCCGTGGTCTCTACGCTCACTGCAAGCTGACCGAAGGAGCGCGCAATCAGCGGCCCGAAGTCCAGTTCGTACGCCTTATTGCAGACTTGAGTTCCATCGATCGGATCAGGGGTGCAGGCGATGACGCCAGTCGCCTTGTGTTCCAGAACAAACGCCGCATCGAGTTGGTAGGGCGCGAGGTTGCGGGGCATCTCAATCTGCTCAGTGTCATCGTAGGTGAAGTGGATGGTGGTGGTATTTGCGGGCTCCTTGAGCACCTCGAACATCAGGAACGGGCCCGTGCCAGTCGCCGCGAAGCGGACCGCCCCCGCCTGCCAAGGCGCCGGGGGTGCGATTAGCGAGGTCACTTTCTTGCTGGGCACGTCTGAATCAAGCCAATCCTCGCCCTCCCAGGGGAAGATCTGAGCCGTGACGGTCCATTCGGCCCGATAGGCCTTGGCATCCCAGCAGAACGACCAGTTTATCTGGTTGGGATATCTAACCGTATGGGCGCTGATCTGAAACTTGACCTGACCAGGATCAATAGCATAGACCCTCAACGAGACCGGTGTCGGCACCGACATTCTCACCTCGGCGCAGACCCCCCGACCCTCATTCCTGTAGATATCGCGCCAGAGGGTTATGACCGGCTCCGGCAACTTCTGAGGCTCTGGCCAACTGAAGCTTTTAACCGTCCCTTGGCCGGCCCGGGCCGGCACTGTTGGCGCACTATTGAGGTTTACCGTCACTTCGAACCCAACACCCCTAGGGGGCTTGGCGCAGGTGACTGCGGCGGTCATCCCCGTTTCCGGAATCGGTATCTGCTTGGGACTGACCTCAATCACCGCGCCTTGGATGGTCTTGGCTGTGTACGTCAGCTCAGCCGGTCGCCCGTTGCCGGCGGCGTTTATCTTGAAGCACATCTGCTCGCCATCCATCGACTCAACCTCGATCTGGCCGAACAGTTGGAGCGGCCCGAAGGCACCATCTGACATGGTGAAGGGCGTAGCAGTGTTACACCCAGACTGATTACAAGCCTGGAGATAGACGGTAAAGGGCAAGCCATTGACACCCTGATCGGAAACATAAAGCGTCTGATCATTGACACCCGGGCTGATGGTCCCCTTGTCAGCGCCCTTGTAGGTGAGGTAGACAGTGCCAGCCGTACCCCGCCAATCGGGGAACTGATCGACACGGACTTTCACCTCACCACTAGCCCCGGTCGCCGTCATAGTCACCGGCTTGGCTAGGGTTGACCACTCGGCAGGACTATCACTGGCCCACCACTCGTCAGCCATCAGCCTACCTGTCATACCAAAAATGTTGCGGGCTTCGACCCAGTAGACATAACGGAGGCCGTCTAGCGCCACCGTGTCAGTCATGATCAGGCTTTCAGTCGTCCCGACCACCACCTCCGCCGCGCTGGACCCCGGGACAGAACGATAGACAGTGTAGGTATTAGAGCCGGGACCGCCCGAGTAGGCCGGCAACCATTGGATCAGGAGCGAGGCGATGTCACCCATCTTCTGAGCACTAACCCAGACCGCACCACCACTGGCCCAGCTTGGCGGTTCCGGCGCCCAACAACTAACTTCGGGTGAGACCTCGCCACGGCCAGACTCGTTCTCCGCGAACACCGTCCCGGTAAACACCAGGATTCCCTGTACCAGCGGAATCGTGATCGAACGGGCACTAGCGGGAGCCTGGTAGATCGTGTCATTCCCATTAATCACGTAGCCGGTCGGAGGAGCGCCAGTGGCGGGGGCCTCCCAGGTGAGGGTGACTTCTTGGGTCTTCCACGGTTCTCGGCAGGACAGGTTTTGAATCCTGCCCGGCAGGGCGCTGAGAGTAATCATCGGCCCCCAGTCGCTCCAATCCGACTCCCCGATCTTGTTGTGCGCCTTGGCCCGGAAGCGGTACGAAAGCCCTTCGGTTAAGCCGGTGATCTCGCAGGTTGTGTTCACCCCACAACTTTGGGAGCCGCCCTCCCATTCCACGGTGTAGCCGAGGATCGGCGAACCATTATCCGCTCCCGGTAGATAGCTGACATATAGGGAACCGGCACGCACCAACCCGGCCGCTTGCGGTGGCGATGGTGGATCGGGGGGCCGCGCAAGCGTGATCGTGAAGGAGGTACGGACCTGTCGATCATGTCTCAGCTCGTCGGTGACATCGCTGGCGACCACATTGATCACCACGACCCCCCGCTGCTCGGGGCTCAATGTGATGAGCAGGTCCATACCCTGAACCACCACCACACTGGCGCCGGTCGGATCCAGCGCCTGTACGATTGTTGGGGTGGGGTCCTGTAGCGGCGACACCAGGGCGACACCCACGCGAACCTGACTGCCTGGTGCCACATCGGTTAGGGAGGGGACGGTGACGGTCGGTTTCCCGGCTTCGCCAACGCGAACCGACAGTTCGCCGGTCGTCGAGTAGCCCTCGACCCCAATCAGCAACCGACCAGTAGCCCCTGTCCGGGCGTTGCTCGTCGCTTGAACCCGAACCGCCGCACCGTTAGTTGGGGGAAGGAAATTCTCGGACCCGGCGACCCACTGCCCGGTGAAGCGCAAGTCCTTGACCAGATCGGGGTTTGGCATCCAGACATGGCACAGATCAGCAATCGGTAGATCGCGGGCTGCCCCACCTTGAACCACCTCGATCGCCGTTGTGGGGCAGAACAGAACCGGGGAGACCGGGCCAATCTGGATCGGGATTGTCACCAGGCCTTGGATCCTGTCGGGGTCCTGCCCATCCGAATCCCTGACCTCCACGGTCAAGGCGGCTGGGCCAATATAGTCATTCATCGCTGTCAAGGTGACGGTGGTGTCCGAGACCAAGCCCAAGGCGAGATGTGCCGATGGGGCGGTCCAGGCTCGCTGGGCCGCTGTTAGGTGAACCGACTGCCCCCGCTCCGAGACGATATAGTCATTGAGCTCAATCGTCTTGGTTCCGTTGACCTCGAGGGTGATCAGGGAGCCTTCAAGTAGGTTGGGGCGGTTGAGTGAGGCGCCGGGGACAAAGATCGCTGCCGAGGCGCGGGCACCCGTACCATCCTCCACCACGTAAGCCACGGTCTGCGCCTGAGCGGTCACCGGGATCACCACCTGGCAGTCCTCTAGACCGCTGGATTGGCGTTCGCACTCCACCCGGCCGACGCTGACCCAGACGATCTTCAGCTCGCCCTTAGGCCCGTCGAGATCCCAGGCGTCGTTCAAGACCGGCACGCGCACCGACCCCGCCGCCACCTGGGGAGCGACATGATCATAGACCCGTGGGGGATTGCGATAGTCCTTCTGGGAACGTACGGTGACTTGCGCCGAGGGGCCGTGGCGGCCGCCGCTCGATAGATGGTAGCCAAAGGACAAGGCCTGGGTGGCATCAGCGGGCGGGGTTATTAGCTGGACGATATTGGTCACGCGCTCCGGGTCATTGGGATCGGTCACCAGGGTGACGCCGGGCGGGCTGCCATCTAGTTGTACCACGACGCTGCGGGTTCCGATCGGGAGGAGGTCGT
>JAIRKB010000150.1 GCA_031260385.1 Propionibacteriaceae bacterium
CATTGACACATCGCATCGCCAGGATTGAGGCATAGACGTTATCCCCCACCAACAGATGCATGATCTTGTAGTAGCCACCAGGATATTGATGACCATAGTTGAGTCGGCTCGTCCAGACCGTTTTGCCCTCAAGCTCACTGGTGCAGGCACCCGAGATCTCCCAGTCGAAGGAGTAACAGCCGGAGGCAGAAGAAACCAGGGCGGGCACCTCGACCTCGGGTTGGCCCTTGTCATTCGTACGCACCGGACAGGTTCCGTCGTAGGGATCAGGACACCAAATCGAGGTCTGATGGAAATCGTCGTCCGCTGCCGCCCCGCTAGGAGCCGCTAGGGCCCACCCAAAGACCATCATCAGACTAGCGAAGATGAACCCCACCGCCATGGCGATCGGCAGATAACGCTTCCACTTCCCACTGGTTGCCACCTCGGCAACCTGCTCAACCTTGGTCATGAATCCTCCTCAACCAGCTACGATGGCCATTCCACCGCCCAACTAGTCCAAATGGCCAGCATACACGCCTGGACTGACTGATCGCGGCTCTATACTGATCCTTGTCATGATTACTGTCTTGTTAGCTTCCTACAATGGCGCCGCTTTCGTCGCGGAGTTGCTGGACTCCCTGCTTGCTCAGACCCAGCTCCCCGATCGGATCGTCATCCATGACGACTGTTCGACTGATGAAACACCTCAGATCCTCCGCCGCTATCAAGGTGAGCATCCTGGGTTGATCGAGGTCACACTCAAGACCACGAACTCCGGCGGCTCGGCGGCGAATTTCATGCCGATGATGATCACCGAACGCGACGACTACCTGATGCTCTGTGATCAGGACGATATTTGGTTGCCCGACAAGATCGCTCTCACCTACGCCAAGATGCTCGAAATGGAAGCTGAGCGGGGGCAAGACTGCCCCATAATGGTCCACACCGATCTGGTGGTCGTCGACGAGGATCTTCACCTACTGGCTGGTTCCTTCAAGGCCAACACCTTCGCCAACTACAACCGCACCCGGTTACGCGACCAGATCATCCAGAACACCGCTACCGGTTGTACGGTGATGTACAACCGGGCGCTCGCCGAAGAACTCACCCAATTCCCTGCAAACATGGTGATGCACGACTGGTGGCTCTCCCTGGTGGCGGCGGCTTTTGGCCAGATCGGTCACCTCGATGATCAAACCATTCTTTACCGCCAACATACTGCCAACCAAGTCGGCGTCACCGATATGCGGACCCTCCGTTACAAGCTAAAACGCGCGCTCAACCCCAGCGGGGTGCGCGCTGATATTCACAAGACCTACCCCCAAGCCGAGGATTTTCGGACGATCTTTGCCGACCGACTGACCGACGAGCAAGCAGACTTTCTCCGCGCCTACTGCGCTATTCCCACACTTTCCAAGTTCAGCCGGATCATCACTGTGATCTACCTGAGGGTGTGGAAGACCGGTCTGTCACGCAACCTGGCTTATCTGCTGTTCATTTGACTTAGGCAAAGAGGGAAGTTGCAGAACTGGTTCAATACACGAAGCACCAGTTCTGATATACGAAGTTGAAGAACTGGTTCAATACACAAAGACCAGTTCTGATAAAGTCGTTGCAGAACCCTGACTTGGGAGCCTGCGTAGATGGACTTTTCTTTGCTCATGGCGGTTTACGCCGGTGATGACGCCGCGTTCGTTGAGCATGCCTACCGCAGTGCCACCAGTGGGCAAACCCGACCCCCAGCCCAATGCGTGATCGTTCAAGATGGTCCCGTGGGGGTTGATCTGGCGCGTTGGCTAGAGCAGGTCGAAACCGAACCGGGAGTTAAGTTGGTCCGTCTCGAGACCAACCAGGGTTTGGCAGCGGCCCTCAATGCCGGGCTAGCCGAAGTCACCACCGAAGTGGTTGCCCGCATCGACGCCGATGATTATTGCCTTCGCGAGCGTTTCGAACGCCAACTCGCTTTGATTGAGACGGGGCTCGATCTGGTGGGCGGCGCAATTGCCGAGTTTGCCACCGACCCGTACACCCCTGGCCTAGTTCGCAATGTCGCCACCACCCAAGCGGCGATTGAACGCCGAGCGCGGATCGAGAGCCCTTTCCATCACCCCAGCGTGGTCTTCCGCAAGGCGGCCGTCGACGCGGTGGGTGGCTATCCGGAACTACGCCAGATGGAGGATTACCTGCTCTGGGTCCGGATGCTGATTAATGGGGCGCGGGTCGCTAACCTACCAGAGGTGGTTGTCCACTACCGGGTCGGCGCCGGCGCCTTCGCTCGTCGGGGTGGGCGGATTCTAGCCCGCTCCGAAGCAGCCTTGCAAAAAGAGTTTCGCCGTCTCGGCTTTATCACCTGGGCCCAGTATCTACGTAACCGGATTCTTCGAGGCGCTCTCTACCGTCATCTCCCCGCCCGACTACGCCGCCCGGCCTACCATCTGTGGAAACGTCTAGGTAAAAAGTCCCCAACCTCCGAGGGCCCAGATGACTAGGGATGTCATCATCCTGCTTTCCACCTACAACGGCCAGACCTATCTAGGTGAGCTCCTAGAATCCCTGCGCACCCAAACCGCCGCCGAGCGGGTTCACCTCCTGATCCGCGATGATGGTTCTACGGACGCCACCCGGTCGGTGCTCGCCGCCGCTAACCTCTCCCCCCTCGCGGTCGGCCTGATCAAAGGCCCCAACCTCGGTCTCAACGCCTCCTTTGCCACCCTTGCTAGGGCGGTGCCCCAGGGTTTCTCTACGATCATGCTCTGCGACCAAGATGATGTCTGGCTGCCCGACAAGGTCGCTCTTGCCGCCGAAGCCCTTAGCAATGCCGACCCAGAAACTCCAACCCTGTATTGCTCACGCTCCACCCTCACCGATGCCGACCTAAACCCAATCGGACTAACCGCCGACGCCCGCCGCGGTCCATCCCTCCGCCACGCCCTCTTCCAGAACATCGCTCCCGGCCACACTATGGCCTTCAACCCCGCCTTGTTGAGACTATTTTCCGCCACCTTCAACGATGACGCCATCATCCACGACTGGTGGCTTTACCTACTCGCCGTCAGCCACGGCCAAGTGATCTTCGACCCTGAGCCTCACGCCTACTACCGCCAACATGGCGGCAATGAAATTGGTTACAGCGCTAGTCGCCTCCAGCGCCTGCGCCGCGATCTGCGTCGTCTCGTACGCGAGGATCGCTCGGCCCTCACTCAGCAGGGAGCCGCCTTGGCTCGTACCTGCCACGAAACCCTCACCGACGAAGACCGGGCCTTGTTAGCTGCCTTCCTCGATCAAGACACCCTCAGTTCCCGACTGGCCTACCTTCGCCGTTACCCCATGGTCGCCCAGCAGCGTCGCCTCCCTGGGGTCTCCAGCCTGCTCTTCCTGCTCGGACGTTACCGCGTTCCGGTCTGAGGAGGCCGGTTCTCGGCGGGGAAACGCCAAGCTCAACACCACTGGTAAGGCAATGAGGTATCCATAGGCATAGCGATATTCCGCAAAGACCGGCGAAGCTAGGCAGACCAGCCAGACCGCCGCTAGCGGGGCTAGACACCAGGCCTGGCGTAGACGTCCGGTGGCGCCGAGTGCGGCGAGAGCTAACAAGCCCAAGTGGAAACCGAACCCGATTGAAAAGACCATTGATACCCCCGGAATCAACCGGAAGATGTTGAAAGCGGAACCGAGCCAAGTGGTCGCGTGATCACTGGGACTGAGCCCCGGAACTGGCACGGTTGAGGAAATACCACCGGAGACCACCCAATGAAAAGCCTCTGGGTACCAGTAGCCATGGGAGTTCGCCAGGAAGGACTCAAGATAGGCTTTCGGATATTGCACTCCGAGATCAAACCACCCGGAGACGAACTGTCCTAGATTGTCGCTTAGGTAACTATTATCGGCAAAGCGCTTCACTGGGTCCGAGATAGTCGGGTTATATTGGGCACCAATCTCCCTCGGCCCATGCCCACCAAACAGCTCTCGGACAAACTGGGTTTGATCCGGTGTCAGTTCGTCGGCGTACAACGCCGAGACCCGAGCGATTTGCTGCAACGGAACCGACAAGGCTTCTCGTACTGATCCGGGCTCGACACCCATCCCACCGATGACCGGACCACGGATTACAAAAGCGAGACCGAGCCCGATCAATAATCCAATCAGCATTCGCTTACGAAATTGTTTGGAGACCAGGATGATCGCCGCCAACGCCACCAGCATCGCCGCGATAGGCCCATCAGAGCGGAAGAGAAAAACCGCCAACAAGCAGACTTGGAATCCAACTAACCACGGCCACTTCTTCTTCGGGCCCGGCCCCTTGACCAAGTCAATAAGCATGACCGTGAGCACCAGCATGGCGGCGGCAAAGGGGATGTTCTTCCACATCGTAATCGCATAAATCGCGTTTGTGGGATAGACAACAAACCAGGCTAGTCCCACTAGCCACAACCAAATCGGCGTACGCCAGCGCAGCATCTTCAGTGCCGCATAGGCCATCGCCGCGCTAGTGACAAGGATCTGAACAATGCTATAGATCCCGACCCCGAGAGATACATTGCCCAGCTGCGCTGCCGGGCTGACTAGGAGTCGGATCACCAGAGTATGAATCACCGGATGATGATTATTCAACGCGTCGTACCCTAGGGCTTGGTTCATTTGTCCCAAACTGTCGGTTGACAGACAGCCTGGCCACAACCAGATCAGGTACGGCACCCGACTTAAGGCGATCACTGCCCACAACCCGATAAACGCCCACCGTGGTTTCTCGACAAGGTTTTCCACCCAATCACGGCAACGTCGAGCCCGGCCGACTAAGGGAGCGAGTAACGGGAGACGATCATTCAACGGCCGGATTAGCAGTCCAAGCACACAGGCTGCCGCGACATAGGCGAACCAGAAATAGCCACCAAAGATCACCAGACCTTTGGTGAAGCGACGCAGCGAATCAAACCACACCAGCGATCCATAGTTGGAGATCGACAGTCCGATCACCTCACAAAGGGCTAATCCACCAGCGGGGACTAAGGCCCACCTCCTCATCCTCGGCTCGCGCATGGCTTGAACTGCAAACCAGCCGAGTAAAGCCAGGGCGGGCATGATGACAACATAGCTCAGATTATTCCCCGCCCAACCGGTGAGAATATTACTGGCCTGTTCCGGAACAAAAGAGGTGGCGATAGCGGCCGTTGATAGACAGGCGCCGAGCACCAATAATCCCCATTGCCACCAGGCTAAAGGCCTCCAAGCCTTCTGTTGTGGCCCAACGGCGGTATCTTGGGCTAAGACTTCACTCATCACTGATCACCCTTCTTTGACTTCCAGGAGAAAAGCCAACGATAACCGAGGAAGTTGCAGACCATCCCGACTCCCATCGCACAAATCTTCGCTCCAATCGCCACAATCTCGAAAGACAGCGTCGGAATCATCGGCGGTACGAGGTGCACAATCGTCCAAATCACCGCCCCCTGAACCACTAGGCCCGAGGTCAAGGTAATCGCGACAAAGACCACGAAGGAAACGATCCCCTGCTGGCGCGACCGGAAAACCCATCGGCTATTAAGCAGAAAGCTCACGCACATCGTGATCGTCGTGGAGATCGTGTTTGCCAGAATCGGGTGCAACCCGATCACCGCCGCCAGCAGTGAGAACAACCCTAGGTCAAGTAGGGAGTTAAACACCCCGACGGCAAGGTAGCGCACAAAAGACGCCCACCCACCCCGTTTGGACTCCGCGTTGGTGTTGACCGACTCACTCATGGTGTGTCGGAGACCACAGGACCATACTGGAGGTAAGCCAAACGGGCGATCTCCTGGCGCACGCGTAAGATCCCATTGAGCATCACCCCAAGCCCCACACACAACACCGCAATAATCCCAATCGCCGAGGCCAGAATGGCCGTTGGGAACCTGGGCACCAGCCCAGTCAAGAAAAACTCCACCACAATCGGCGCGCCTAGACCAAGGGATATCACCGCCAACAAGCCCGCTACGACGCCAAAAAAGAGCGCTGGTCGCTCATGTAACAGCAGAGAGACAATTAGACCTAGGATGCGTAGTCCATCACGAACTGTCCGTAACTTCGACTCGCTGCCGGCTGGACGATCACGAAAACCAATGGGAAGCTCCGCTTGGGGCACCCGCAAGTTACGGGCGTGAATCGTCAACTCGGTCTCAGTTTCAAACTGCCGCGACAGTGCTGGGAAGCTCTTGACGAACCGTCGCGAAAAGACTCGATAGCCCGATAGCATGTCGGTGACTTTAACCCCGAAAAGGGCGGTCACTAGGCGATTGAAAAACCGATTACCAGCCGCATGGCCGCGGCGGTAGGCGTCTTTATCCCCCTGGGTCGCGGTGCGCACGCCCACCACCTGATCTAGATGTTCCGATAGCAGATGGTCAATCAGTGTGCGGGCCGCTAAGGCATCATAGGTGTCATCGCCGTCAATCATCAGATAAACGTCAGCATCAAGGTCGGCAAAAGCGCGCCTGACGACATTGCCTTTGCCCTTCCGGCGTTCGAAGCGGACCGTCGCGCCAGCCGCGCGGGCCAACTCGACAGTGCGATCGGTTGAGCAGTTATCGAAGACGTAAACCGTCATCTCAGGCACCGCCGCCAATAGATCGCTAACAACCGACCCAATGGTGAGCTCCTCGTTATGCGCAGGCACAATGGCAGCAATTTTCATGAGTACCCATTTCTTTGACGCGGGACATCCAGAACCTTACCCCAAATCGGTTCTTGTCTGCCAGCAATCTTGCTCTCATTTAGTCTCCTGCCTGATAGGCTTGCCTAGACGCTATCAGCGAAAGAACGGGAATGACTGATTTCAAAAAATACGGGGTTGACAACGCCATTATCTTGGCCGCTGGTTCGGGAACCCGGCTCGCGCCACTAACCTACGAAACTCCCAAGGGGTTGATCAAGGTCAAAGGCAAACCGATGATCGAGCGCCAGATCGAGCAGTTACTCGAGGTTGGCATCACCGAGATCTTTGTCGTCATTGGCTATCTGAAAGAGCAGTTCGCCTATCTAGTCGAGAAATACGGCGTTCACCTAGTCGAGAACCCTGAATTTGCGGTCAAGAACAACTTTGTGTCTTTGTATTACGCGCGGGAACATCTCAAGAACACCTACCTACTGATGGCCGATAACTGGATCGAAGATAACCTCTTCCACACTCACGAACCCCACAGTTGGTTTAGCGGGATCTATTTCGATCACCCTTGCGCGGAGTGGGAAGCCGTGCTGGATGCTGATGACCGGATCATCCGGCTCGAATCCTCCCTGGCAACACCGGGATGGACGATAGTTGGCCCGGCCTTCCTCAGTGAAGAGTTTTCCTTTTCCCTACGTCCCCTGCTCGAAGACTATTACCAGCGCCCTAGTGCCGATGACTATTACTGGGAGCATCTGATACTGGAGAACCCCCAAGCGTTCGAATGGTTCATCAACCGCGCCGGGAACGACAATGTCCATGAGTTCGAGACCTTCGCCGAATTATGCGCTTACGATCCCAGCCACCTTGTTGAGACCACCAACCCCTCCCTTCAAACCATCGCAACGGTTTTCTCCGCCCCAATCGGCGCTATTACCGCTATCGAACCGCTGAAGGTTGGCATGACCAACCTAAGCTTCCTCTTCACCCTTGGTGGCCAGACCTACGTCTTTCGCCAGCCCGGACCAGGAACCGAAAAACTGATTGATCGCCAACAGGAAAAACGCGCCTACGAGCTACTCGAATCCCTTGATCTCACCGACGAAGTCTGCTACTTCGACGGCGTAAGCGGCCAGAAGATCGCGCCTTTTTACCCCGACGCTCGGATCTCCGATCCCGAGAATGACGAGGATCTACGCCAGGGCATGAGGGCGCTGAAACGACTTCATGACGCCGCCATCCCCGCCCCCGGCCGGTTCGAGGTTGCCACGAAGACTGACTTTTACGAGGGTCTGCTCCTAGAACTCGCCCCGGTCCCCTTCGCCGATTATGAGGCCACCAAGCAGAAAATGCGTCGACTGGTCGCCTGGCGCGACCGCTTGGCAGTTCCGGAAGTGCTTTGCCATGGCGACTTTGCTCATGTCAACGTTCTTCACTTGGACGACGGCAAGGTCCGGATCATCGACTGGGAGTATTCCGGTGGCGGGGACCCGATCATGGATATTTCCTGCTACTCGATCTTCGCTTACTTCTCACGGGAACGCCTGGACCTCGCCTTGCGCTTCTACCTGGACCGCGAACCGACCCGCGAGGAAACCGGTCGGCTCTACCTCTATGCCGCGTTGTGTGGCTTCTTGTGGAGTATCTGGGGAGAATACAAGCAGGCTTGCGGTAGTGATTTCGGCGATTACACCCAAATCCAGCATCGTTATGCGACGGATTACTATACGCTGCTAGAAGAACTAGGCTACCTAGCTGAGGTAGAAGGCGAGAAATAGTGACTGAACCATTGCGCGTGCTCCAGGTAATCCGGGTTATGCACCGGGGCGGGGCCGAGTCAATGATCATGAACCTCTATCGGGCGATTGACCGCCGTCGGATCCAGTTCGATTTCATGGTTCACACCAACCAACGAGCCGATTATGACGACGAAATTGAGGCCCTTGGCGGACGTATCTACCGGGTGCCAGCTTTCTGGGGTTTCAATCCATTGTCCTATCAAGCGGCTTTGAGACGGCATTTCACTAACCATCCGGAGCACCGAGTCATTCACGGTCACATCGCTAGTTGCGCCGCTCTCTACCTAGGCGTTGCCCGGCAGTTTGGACGTACGACGATTTGCCACTCTCACTCCTCGAGTAACGGAAACCTCTTGGAGAAATTACTACTCGGCGTGGCCCATCGACCGATCCCCCGAGTGGCTGACTACCTGGTGGCCTGTTCTGATGACGCCGCCTGCAATAAGTTCGGTAAAGACGCCCATCATCGAGCCAATTATCGCTTTATCGCTAATGCCGTCGACACCGAGGCTTACGCCTTCGATCCCCAAGCCCGGGCCGAGGTGCGCCAGGAACTAGGCTTAGGGGACGCCACCATCATTGGTCATGTTGGTCGGTTCGTTGATGTGAAGAATCACCTCTTCTTGCTCGAGGTCTTTCGAGACTATCGGGCCAAGAACTCCCAAGCCCACCTGTTACTAGTCGGCGATGGTCACCTGCGTCCAACGGTGGAAAAGAAGGCCGCGGAGCTAGGATTATCGCCGTTCGTTACCTTCACTGGAGTCCGCGGGGACGTTTCCCGCCTAATGTCAGCGATGGACCTCTTCTGCGTCCCCTCGAAGTACGAGGGTTTGCCGGTGGTGACCGTCGAAGCTCAGGCCTGTGGTCTGCCAACCTTGATCTCGACCGGTGTTCCTGACCAGGCGGTGGTGACCGATCTCGCCCGTCGCTTTCCACTCCTCGATGGCGCCGAAGGCTGGGCTCGCCATATTGAGACTGCCCTCGCTCAGGCCCCTCCGCATAGGGGTCTGGGAGCGGTTCAGGTGGCCCAAGCTGGTTTCGATGTTAAGACCACCGCCGCCTGGTTGGCGGACTTCTATGATTCGATCGCTAGTCCAACCTCAGCCTGATGATAGGCGACTATACTGAAGACCACTATTACCCACGGTGTGCCCGGGAGGACACTTGAAGCAGTTGATCATCGTTCCAGCTTGGAATGAAGCCGCCGCGATCGGTGACACCCTGACCGAAATCCGGGCCGCCGTGCCCCAGATCGATGTCTTAGTCGTTAATGATGGCTCCACCGACGCCACCGCCCAGATCGCGAAGCAGGCCGGGGCGATCGTGTTGCACCTGCCCTTCAACCTTGGCGTTGGCGGGGCGATGCGCGCTGGCTATGAATACGCTCTACGTCACGATTATGACCAATGCATCCAGGTTGATGCCGATGGCCAACATGACCCTGTCGATATTGAACGAGTCTTGGCAGGGCTCGAGGAGGCTGACATCTCGATTGGCTCCCGGTTTGAGAAACGGGGCGATTACAAGGCTCGCGGGCCACGCCGCTGGGCGATGGGGCTATTGGCGGCGATTATCTCCAAGCTTGCCCAGATCAAGCTAACCGACGTCACCAGTGGGTTCCGCGCCGGGAACCGGAAGGCCATCGCCCAGTATTGCCGGCACTTCCCCTCCGAATACCTTGGCGACACCATCGACTCCTTGGTCATGGCGATCCGTACCGGCCTTAAGGTGACGCAGATTCCGGTGGCGATGCGCGTCCGCCGCGCCGGGGTTCCCTCCAGCAATCCGCTCAAGTCGGCGGTCTATCTGCTGCGTTCCATGGTCACGCTATGTCTGGCGCTGACCAAGCGTCCGACCAAACATAGTTAGGGTAGCCATGCGCATGATCATTTTCTTCTGTACTATTACGGTGCTCGCCCTGGTCGGGATCATCTTGCTCTTGCGCTCGGGACGACTTAAAGAGAAATATGCCATCCTGTGGGCCGTGGTCGGGCTACTATGTCTGATCCTGGTGGCCTTTCCGAGGGCCCTGTCCTGGTCCGCTAGTCTGGTCGGCATTGCCGTCCCCTCTAACCTCCTTTTTGCCCTAGCGATCCTGCTGTTACTGGCGATCTGCCTCCAGTTGTCCCTGGAGATCTCCGGGCAAGAAGAGAAGGTTCGACGCCTCGCTGAAGAGGTGGCGATCTTGCGTGCCCAAATCGAGAATGGCCACGGCCGACCCGACGAAGACCGCTCGGAAGTGATCGAGAGGTGAAGTTCGTCTTCTTCTCGGCCCAGTATCTGCCGACGATAGGTGGGGTTGAACGCTTCAACCACAATCTGGCCCGGACCCTGATCAACCAAGGCCATCAGGTGACGATCGTCGCCAGCCAACTGCCGGGCGTCGCCGACCGCGCGGTTGACCAAGGCCTCGAGATCCTCCGCGTGCCCTCTTGGCCGGTGATGGGGGGACGCTATCCCCTACCCAAGCCTACACGGGCTTTCCGCGCGATGATGGCGCCGGTGTGGCAAGGTGAGATTGATCTAGCGCTGATCAACACCCGCTTCTGGCCGCTTTCCGTCTATGCGGCTCGCGCCTGCCGACGCCGCGGTGTGCCGGCGATCATGCTTGAGCATGGCTCGGACTTTATTGCCTTTGATAACCCGGTTGTCAATGCGATCAGCCATCTCTACGAGCGCATCGTTGCCAAGATCACCCACCGCGCAGTGCCCGCTTTTTATGCGGTCTCCAAACTGGCCGGTCAATGGCTGAAAACCTTCGGGATCCAGGCCACGGGCACCTTGTACAACGCTGTCGACCCAGTCGCGATTAAGCGCGAGCTTGCCGAGGGTGGGGAGGATATTCGAGCTGGTTACGGCTTGCCCAAGACCAGCCAAATCGTGGTCTATCTCGGGCGTCTCCTAGCCGAGAAGGGGATTTACCAGTTACTGGAAGCGATGAAAACCGTTCGCCAAGCCTGCCCCGAAGCCGTGTTGCTAATCGCCGGTGAAGGGCCGATGGGCGACGAACTCGCGGCGCTGCGCCAGGATGGCGTGCTCTTCCTTGGGGGCTTGAGCCATCCTCAGGCTCTAGGACTACTGAGCCAGGCGACGATTTTCTGCTTGCCAACCTATTATCCCGAAGGCTTCCCCACTGTCGTCCTAGAGGCCGCCGCCGTGGGAACCTTCATCGTCACCACCCCAGTAGGCGGGACCCCGGAGCTCTTAGGTGAAGATGAAGACAATGGTCTAGTCCCCCTCCGCGATACCCCAGCCCTGGCAGCAATGCTGATTAAGGCCCTGAGCGATCCGAGTTGGCGGGCGGCGGTGATTGCCCGGACCAGCGCCAAACTAGAAGCCGAGTTCACCTGGGCAAAGACCGCTGAGCATTTAGTTGAGATTGCGCAGAAGGGCTGAACCATGGACGAGACTGTCGACATTCGAGACCTTCAGTTGGCGACCCTCCAGATCTTGATCGATATCCAGACCGTCTGCCGCCGCCATAAGATCCCTTTTTACCTCGGTTATGGCACCTTGATCGGGGCGATTCGCCACCAGGGCTTCATTCCTTGGGATGACGACATCGACATCATGATGACCCGCGCCGACTACGAACGTTTCTATGCAGTATGGGAGGAACTAGGACCGGATTATCTCCTCCAGGATTGGCGACGCCTCGGCGATTTTTGGGCTTACCACCCCAAGGTGCGCCTACTGACCCCCAAGCCCTATCTCGACACCCTGATCGAAGATGTTACCGACAACAACGGGCTGTTTGTCGATATATTTCCATTGGACTACCTCCCCCAAGCGGACTCCTGGCGCCAGAGGATGATGGCCAGATTTCTGTTCATCAATCGCTTGGCGCTGTCTGCCAAGCAGTTTGGCCACCACGATCCAAGGCGGCTGATTCGCGCCCTTAGCCGCCTGGCGCAGTTAATTCCGATGGCTTGGTTTCGGCAGGCAATGCTGAGGGGATCCACCCGCTGGAATACCTCCCCTAGCGACTGGGTGGTGGCCTACGGCGCGACGGTATCAGCCTTACCCAATGTGATGCCGCTGGCTTGCTTCGGCGAACCAATCGAACTCCCCTTTGAGTCAGTTCAGATGCCAGTCCCGTCAGGTTATGATGCCTTGCTACGGCAGGAGTACGGCGACTACATGCAGATCCCACCGGAAGGTCAAAGAGCCAACCATGGCTTTCGCCGCAACCCCGACTACAAGCCGTGAGCCTGGCGGCGGAAACTCCAAGCGATGATGCCGATCAAGACCAGGCATTGCAAACCATGAAGTAAGCCATAGAGTTGGCAGGCCCCCATCAGACCGCCCTGGCGCACCCAGATCGGCGCCGTTATGGCCAATAACCCCGCTAGGAGGTAGCTCAGCAACAGAGTCGTGGAATGCCTCATCACGATGATCAAGGCCGATAGAAAACCAACAATCGCCACTAGTCCCCCAGCGACTAGCAAGATGATGAACTCGCCAAGATAACCCCGCAGGTCGGTTTGATAGATGAAGGAGAGAATGGGTAAGCCGATCAAGGCCCCACCGATCACCGCGACCACCGTTATGACGCTAATCGCGCCAATCACCCGCCAGACCAGCCGTCTCAGCCTCGGCAAGTCGGCTTCGGCCCAGGCCAAGGACATCCGATAGATCAGCGGGGTAAAGATCCACAGTGCAAACAATTGGATGACGAAGGTTGGCATCGCCAGGTAATTAAAGCGGGCTTGGGCGAGATCATCAAGCACCAACTCAATGCCATACTTCGGGGAATTGCCAACGTATTGGGCCAAGAGCGCGGTTAAAAAGAGCGGAAAACAGGCCTTCAGCAGATTGTAGGTCACCCCGGGACGGCGTCGGGTGGACTCACCACTAGCCAGTTGCGGCGAAACTAACCAAGTGAAAATTATCTGACAGGCGAGTGAAGCGCCCAAAAGGGCCCCCAAGCTCCAGAGGAGCCCGCCACCCGTCACCAAGACGATCACCGCCGCCAAGGTGGACACGAGGATGCGCATAAAGAAGATCTTCGCGCCAATATCCAGTCGGTTCGCCCGCTGCAGAATCCCCCCAATCAGTTCATCGACCACGTCAACCACCTGGGAGCCCGTCACCAAGGCACAAGCCAAGGCTTTGGTGGCGTCGTAGACTCCGGTCCACCATAGAGCCGCCGCCGTCCCGACACCAGCGATAAGCATCGTTGAGGCGGTCACCACCCGGGAAGAAACGTACTCCCCCATGGTGAAGCGATGCTTAACATCGGAGGCGAGGTAACGCCGCATCCCGTAGGAGCCAAAAGCGTAAAACAGGTAGGCCTGAGCCAAGGCGATTGCGTAGACGCCGGCTAATAGATCGCCTAAGAAGATCGCCACCAAGATCAGCAAGATGCCAGACTGCCCTGCTGAGACAAGCGAGGCCCCGGCATTCCAGAGTTGCGATCCCCGCTCAATATTGCGCGAGGACAAGAAGAAACGTCGTAAAACCACTCGGGGACGCTTAGGAGACGAGGGCCTGTTGCGCGACCGCGTCGCGCAGGTAATCCCCGTAACCAGACTTACCGAGTTTATCGGCTTGAGTTAGTAGTTCGTCGGCAGTGATATAGCCCATCCGCCAGCCCACCTCTTCCGGCGAACCAATCAGTAGGCCTTGGCGTTTTTGAACCGTCCGTACGAAATCCCCGGCTTCGGCTAGTGAGTCGAAGGTCCCGGTGTCCAGCCAGGCCGTACCCCGCGGTAACAGCGAGACTGCTAGTTCGCCAAGCTCTAGGTAGATCCGGTTGAGATCGGTGATCTCCAGCTCGCCGCGGGCACTTGGCCGCAGCCCAGCCGCGAAGTCACAGACCCGCTCATCGTAGAAGTACAAGCCGGGCACCGCCCAGTTGGACTTCGGTTGAGCGGGCTTCTCTTCGATCGAGATCGCCCGGCCTCCGGCGCTGACCTCGACCACCCCATAGGCGCTTGGATCCGCCACCCAGTAGCCGAAGACTGCCGCACCGGAGATATCGGTCAGTTCGCGCAGATGCGAGCCAAGGCCGGGCCCGGAGAAGAGGTTGTCGCCGAGCACGAGGGCGGCCTTGTCGCCAGCAATGTGATCACGACCGAGAATGAAGGCTTGAGCTAGGCCGTCGGGCGACGGCTGGACGGTGTAGCTTAAGGCGATCCCGAACTGGGAACCATCGCCGAGCAGTCGTTGAAAGGCTGGCAGATCGGTTGGCGTGGAAATCACCAGGATCTCACGAATCCCAGCCCCCATCAGGGTCGACAGCGGATAGTAGATCATCGGCTTGTCGTAAACCGGCAACATCTGCTTACTGGACCCAATGGTTAGGGGGTGTAGACGCGTGCCAGCTCCTCCCGCCAGAATGATTCCTTTCACCAGATAGTCCTTTCCATTCGCCTTAGGGCTCCCAGGACGACGCTTCGCTTGTCCGGGCTACCTTGGCCTGTTCGATGGGCTCCAGTGCACTAGCATAGCCCTCATGAACTCTCTTCTCGTCACCGGTGGTGCCGGTTTTATTGGCGCGAACTTTGTCCGTTGGTTGGTTGACAATACGACTTGTACGGTGACTGTGCTCGACAAACTGACTTATGCTGGAAACAAAGCGAGCCTCGATGGCTTGCCTCCTGAGCGGGTGAAACTGGTTGTCGGTGACATCTGTGATCGGCCGTTGGTTGATTCCCTGGTCGGCGACTGTGACGCGGTCGTCCATTTCGCCGCCGAGTCGCATAATGACAACTCCTTGACCAATCCGGCACCTTTTGTCACCACCAACCTGGTCGGCACCTTCACCTTGCTAGAGGCGGTCCGGGCCCAGGGCAAGCGTTACCATCACATCTCCACTGACGAGGTCTATGGCGATCTCGAACTCGACGACCCCGAGCGCTTCTGCGAGTTGACCCCCTATAACCCTTCCTCGCCCTACTCGGCGACCAAAGCCGGTTCCGACCTACTCGTACGCGCCTGGGTACGCTCTTTCGGCGTGCAAGCGACGCTGTCCAATTGCTCGAATAACTATGGTCCCTACCAGCACATCGAGAAGTTCATCCCCCGCCAGATCACCAATGTCTTGACCGGACGCCGCCCCAAGCTATACGGCACCGGCGCCAATGTCCGCGACTGGATCCACGTCGATGACCATAACGCGGCCGTCTGGCTGATCCTCAACCAAGGCCGGATTGGCGAAACCTATCTGATCGGCGCGGACGGGGAGAAGAACAACCGCGAGGTGGTTGAAGAAATTCTGCGCCAACTCGGCCAAGCGCCCGATGCCTACGACCTGGTGGTCGACCGCCCTGGCCACGACCTGCGCTACGCGATTGACTCAACCAAGCTCCGCCAGGAACTAGGTTGGCTCCCCCAATATCCCTGCTTCAGCGACGGACTCACCGCCCCCATCGCCTGGTATCAAGCCAATGAAACCTGGTGGCGTGAAGCCAAGGACGCCACCGAAGCGACATACGCCCTCCAAGGCCAGTAAAGCCACCGAGGACCCCGAATGAACATCGACACC
>JAIRKB010000188.1 GCA_031260385.1 Propionibacteriaceae bacterium
GTCTTCAACACCCTGATCGCAGCTAGTGCCTCCAAGATCCTCGACCAGGCGATCGCCGAGGCCAGCGAGATCCTCAACCGCGCCAAGGTCGTGGGCGGCCAACTCGACCTCACCGATATCGGTCTCTACAAGCCCGGTGCCACCTGGACCTACATGGTCACCGACGACCACTTCGGCTCCTGGTGGGAACGCCTCGGCAAATTCTTCGCCGACAAAGCCCCCGGCAAGACCCCCTGAGGTCACTTCATGCCGGTCATGGCGACGCCTTTGATGAACTGCTTTTGGAAGACCAGGAGCAGGATCGTGGCGGGGAGCATGATCAGCGAGGAAGCGGACATGATTGAACCGATGTCGTGGATGCGGGCGGTGGAGAAGTAGGACAAGGCTAGCGGTAGGGTCATCTTGTTGACCTGGCTGAGCATGATTAGGGGCTTGAGATATTCATTCCAGACTTCGAGGAAGATGAAGATTGATAGGGCGCCGATACAGGGTTTTAGCAGTGGCAGGATGACCGTCCAATAGATCCTAAACGGGCCGGCGCCGTCGATGATCGCCGCTTCGCAGAGACTATCGGGGATGTCGTCGCAGAAGGATCGGCATAAATAGACCCCGAAGGCGGAGACGAGGGCGGGCACGATCAGGGCCCACAGCGAGTCGTACAAGTTAAGTTCGACGATAATTAGGAACTGCGGGATCATCGTGATCTGGTAAGGCACCATCATGGTGGCCAAGATGAACCAGAAGAGGACCTTCTTGAACCGGAACTGATATTTGGAGAAGACGAAGCCGACAAGCGTACTAGTGAAAACGACGGCGACGGTCACCGTCACCGAGACGATCACCGAGTTGATGAACCAGCGCAGGAAAGGTGATTCGGTTAGGACGTAGTGGTAGCCGGACAAGGTCCAGTTGATCGGCAGGATCTTCCCCGGGTTCTGGCGGATTTCGGGGGTCGATTTGAAGGTCGTCAGCAGCATCCAGATATAGGGAGCGATGACCAGGATTGCGACGGTGGTCAGGATGGTTAGGGGCACGACTTGACCCCAGTGGATCTTCTTTCTAGTGATCATCAATACCCCCAATCGACGCGGTTGATTCGTTGCTGGATGGCCGTGAAAACCATGATCAGGAGGAAGAGTACGACCGAAATCGCCGAGGCGTAACCCATATCCCGCGACTGGAAAGCCGTCTTATAGATGTAGTAGGTCAAGACGTTGGCCGACTGGTTCGGCCCGCCTTTGGTTGCGAGAACTTGGAATTGGGCGAACATCTGGAAGTGGGAGATCAGGGTCATGGCGAGCACGAAACTGAAGGTCCGGCCCATCAAGGGCAAGGTGATCGTAAAGAACCGTTTGATGTGCCCGGCACCATCTAACTCGGCGGCCTCATAGAAGTCGGTCGGGATGCCATCCATACCGGCGGAGAACAAGATGATGTTGTAGCCCATGTCGGCCCACAAGGTGAAGATGACGATCGCCGGCAAAACGAAAGCTGGGGTGCCGATCCAGTTGATGGCGGGGACGTGGAAGACCCCGCGCAAGATGTTGTTGATCAGCCCGTAGTCGACGGCGTAGAGCCCGCGCCAGACGGTGGCAGAGGCCACCAGCGGGGCGATACAAGGCATGAAGAAGAGGACCCGAAACAGGCTGCGTAACTTATTCGACCGCAGCATGGTGATCAGGAAGGCGAGGGTCAGGGTGATGGCTATGTTGAGGGCGACCGTCACGAAAACGAAGGTCAGGGTGTTGGTTAGCGACTTGACGAAGATGCGGTCATTAAGCAGCTTGGTGAAGTTCGCGAACCCGATAAAGGGGTTTTGGGAACGGACCGGGTTGTAGTCGAACAAGGAGATGACGAAGGCACCGCCGATTGGCAGGATCATGAAGGTCATGAACAAGACGATGATTGGTGTTAACACCATCAGCACGAAGCGGTTGTTCTTCACAGTAACCCCATTTCCGGCGGTGGGGAGTCCGTCGGTCCCCCACCGCCAGGGTCGTTGGGGGCGACCGGTGCCGCCCCCAACGATCAACTCATCCGTTCAGTCTGGCATCCAGATCGGCGATCGCCGCGGCGACCGTGATATTGGAGTTGACGAGATCCACGAACATATCGCAGACCGCTTCCTTGAGATCATCAGTGTTGAAGTAGCCGATATACCGACCGCCGTCGAGGATCTCGACCAGTGGGGCGAGATAAGGCATCGCTTCGAGCAGCGCCGGATCATGGGCGATCGTCTTGGTGGCGGGAATCATGCCAGCGGCAATGTTGAACTCCAGCATCCGCTCGGCTTCCGACCAGAACTCGATGAACTTCCAGGCCGCGTCGGCATTCTTGGAGGCGGCATTGACCGCTAGGCCCCAGCCAGTTTCGGCGGCGAAGATCTTCTGCGAACCATAGAACGGCATCGCCACATACTCGTAGTCCACACCATAGGTGAGGTCATATTCCGCTGGTCCCTCGGGGACTACCCACGGACCACGCGGCACCATCAGGGTTGTACCACCGTGGTAGAAGCGCTGATAAGGCTCTTCTTCTTCGGCGTTGGTGATGCCATCGGTGTTGGTCATCTGGTCGATCTTGACGTAGTCAACCAGCTTTTGCATGGTTTCGATGCCGATCGGGGTCGAGAAGTTGAACTGATCGCCATCCATATATTGCCCGCCCGAGGACAGGATCATCGACAGCCAGGTATAGGTCAGAGCATCCCAAGCTGGGAAATCAAACCCGCGCACCTCAAAAGTGGCGCCGCTCGACTTGGAATATTTGCGAGCAATGTCGATCATTTCATCCCAGGTCTGGGGATAGGTGATTTCCCGCTCGGTGAACATCGGAATATCGACGAGCATTCCACCGTACTCAATATTGAATTCTAGGGGAATACCGTAGTATTTTCCTTCGTATTCGAAGGAACCCAAGACCGGTTCGTAGCTATCCGCCAAAATATGGGCAATAAAATCCTCGGGAACCGGTGCGAAAGCGCCAGAACTAGAGAAATCGACACCCCAGCCCCCCCAGATCTGATAGATATCAGCGCCACCGGACTTGGTTGACAGCGAGGTGATCGCCTTGGCTTCGAAGTCATCATAGGGGAAGGATTCGCGCTTGATCTTGATGCCCTCGTTGGCCGCTTCGAACTCCGCGATGAGTTTGTCGTGTTCAGCATTCCAGACATTGTCGACGTGAGTCCAGAATGTCAGCGTGACGACGCCGTCCTTGCTGGGATCAGTGGTTGTGCACCCAGCCATTGTTGACACAAGTAGCAAGGCTCCTACAGCTAATGCGATTACTTTGCGCACGTTAATACCTCCTCAGGTAAATATTTTCAGTGTGTTGAAGTATGAAAGATAAGGGCTGTTTTTATCCAGCATTTCCTGGGTCATCCGCCTGATTTCGTCCATTGATAGCACGGCGGCGGTTAGGGGGTCGAAGAGGACGGCCTGGAAGACCTTCCAGGGATCGCCTTCGATAGCGGCGGCGATGGCGAGCTCTTCGCAGCGCGACGAGGTGTTTACCAAGATCGCCAGGTTGTCCGGCAAGTTGCCGACCGGGACCGGGCGAATCCCGGACTGGGTGGCCACCACCGGCACTTCGACGCAAGCCCCCTCGGGTAGGTTGGCGATCAACCCTTCGTTGGGCACGTTGCCGTTGAACTCGAACGGGGTGTGATCGCCGAACAAGGCGTTGAAGATGTTGGAGGCATATTCGTTGCCCCGGGCGAGATCAACGTTATCGTCATCGAGGGTTTGTTGGAACTCCTGGGCCCAGGTGTCTTCCCGCGCTAGATATTCGTCCAGGATGTAGCGGTGGGCCCCCGGATTCCAGCCGGTGCCGTGCGTACAGTATTGCTCAATTAGGTCGGGGCGTTTGCGGAACCACGGGTTGTATTCCGAGTTGTGGCCCGAGGACTCCGACGGGTAATACCCCAGGTTGCGGAACATCTCGGAGCGGACCGGTTCTTCGTTATAGACCGCCGGGTCGGTGGCCACCACCTGAGCTAATTTCGGGCGCAGGTCAACGCCCGCATGGTCGAATCTCAAGAAGAAGGCTTGATGGTTGATACCGGCGCAGGTGTAGGTCACCTTGGTCGGATCGACGCCGACGAAGCGGGCCAAGAGTTCGGCCGTACCTTGAACGCTGTGACAGAGCCCAGTGACCTTAACCGTGGTTTGCCGCTGCAAGAAGCCACAGAGCATCGCCATCGGATTGGTGTAGTTGAGCACGATCGCGCCGGGGCAAAGCCGTTCGACATCGCGGATAATCTCCAGCATCACCGGGGCGGTGCGTAGGAAACGGAAGATACCCGACGGGCCCCGCGTATCACCGACACAGATATCGACGCCATATTTCGCCGGGATCTCGACATCGTGACGCCAGACCTCGACCCCGCCCTGGAGGATCGTGATCAGCACGCCATCGGCTTGCTCGAGGGCTTGTTGGCGATTCTGGGTGGCGGTCACGGTGGCAGCATACTGGCCCGCGGCAACGATTTTTTCGCAAACGGCTTTGGCGTAGGCGAGACGCTGGGGGTCGATGTCCATCAGCGCAATCTCGCAATCCGACAAGGCTGGGAAGGTCAGAATATCCCGCACCAAATCGCGGGTGAAATCTAGCGATCCGGCACCAATAAAGGCGATCTTTTTCGGCATGAACTTCTTCAACCCCTCTGTTGCAGCTGAGCGATATCCACGTTATCTGAGCGATAACGACTATGTCAATGGAATTTCAATCACATAATTGCAACAAATAGGTAACGACAACCCAACTGTTCGAGCGTCAGATGTTACCCCGCCGACCGCGCCTATCGGTGATCGTAGTTGTGTTAGCACCAAGGGTCGTCGAGGATCGGCGACCCATCGGCATATTGACAGCGGGTGTCATCGGGCCGGTCAACCCGCACCGGCTGGCCGGAGACAAACTTGACTACTCCCCAGACTTCGGGGTAGGTGGGGTTGATGACGGTGGCGTTCCCATCGCTCCCGATGGAGCCCACCAGCTCAAGCAGGGTCATTCCATTATCGATGCCGAAGCTGCAGGTGGTCAGGGAGAGCATCGACTGGGTGCCGCAGTAGATCACCGTAACCTCGCTGCCTTGGACGCTGACTTGCCCCCAGATGCTATTGGCATTCGCGCCCACTGTCACGGGGTTATCTTTCGCCCAGAGCAGCCACTGTCGGGGGCCGAGGTCCATCCCGTACACGCCCCCAGCCCAGACAAAAGACAAGCTGATCGGGTCTGCCTCTTCACTGGTGGCCATCCGAATCCGGTAGAGCCCGTCGTCTCGCAGGCCGTCGAGGGTCGCTGGGGCGAAGAGGGCCTGATCCCAAAAATCATCCTGACCGGCTCCCTCACCCTGAACTAGTGCCGCCCACTCGAGATCGCTCGGGACGAGGGTCTCGATCCCGGTGAAAGTGGGCCGCAGAATCTCAACCCCCGGTCGGGGGCCAGCGCCTGGGTCATCCCAGAGCTGAGGGATTTGGGCATATTGGATGTAGAGGTTGCCACTAGCATCCATCACTGGCGAGGCGGGCTGATACTTGGTCAGTCTAGGCAAAACGGCGGGCGGATACTGCCAGGGCAGGTCGGCGCTCGACTTCGTCCATTGAACGGTGCCCTCGGCATCCATCACGACGGCGGCGTACCCAGTCTCGCCGAGACAACCCGCCAGAATCGAGGGCCCCCAGGTTGGATGGTTGAACTCTTCTGCGGTCGCTAAGGCGTCGTCGAAGAGAGTCAAGCAATAAGCGGTGATCGCGGGCTCTAAGATCTGAGGCAAGGAAATAGCACTAGTTGACTCCGTTGAACCCGGATCGGTGAGCGGCGCTGCGGGAGTCTGTGAACCGCACCCAGTTAGTGAGAAACCCAGCCCCAGAACAATGGCTAGTACGAATGCACCCCGCATGATCCCTCCTTGGGACATTGTTTATATCACCACCCAGTATCCTAGAGTTTGCATCACGGCGCTACTTATCGTACTGATCCAAGGAGATCCCATGATTCCCACCATCGAGGAAGCGAAAACCATCCTTGCCACCTATAACCAGGAACCGTTTCATCGCCGACATGGCGAAGTGGTCTGCGGTGTGATGGGCTACTTTGCCGGTGAGTACGACCCCGAGCGAGTCGACTTCTGGGCGGTGGTTGGGCTGTTGCACGATATCGACTTCGAGATGTACCCCGAGGAGCATTGTGTTAAGGGCGAGGAGTTGCTGCGGGCCCACCATGTCGACGAGGCGGTGATTCGCTCGGCGATGTCGCATGGCTGGGGGGTGACCGAGGTCGCCTACGAACCAGAGCATGTCATGGAGAAGATCCTGTTCGCCGTTGATGAGTTAAGCGGTCTGATCGGCGCCGCCGCCCTGATGCGCCCGTCGAAGTCCGTAGCCGATATGGAACCGCGCAGCGTCAAGAAAAAGTTCAAGGACAAGAGTTTTGCCGCTGGCTGCTCGCGCGAAATCATCGAACGCGGCGCCGCCATGCTTGGCTGGGAGCTAGACGACCTCATCGCCCACTGCCTAACGGCCATGCAAACCATCGAAACCTCCTAATCCAAAGGGGACAATCCAAAGGGGACAGTCCCAAATGGCCCTTACGCTTATAGCGTAGAAGCCATTTGGGACTGTCCCCTTTGGTCATCGAGACCAATAGAACCGACCTCGCGGAGGATAACTAACTTCCTCTTTGGCTAAGTCCCTTGCCCTAGATTGCTATCAGATAGACTCCTTTTGCGCCGGGGACCGCCCCCCAAGTGACTCCCCCGGCGGCAATCCGATAGTCGGACAATCGAGAGTAATGGGGTTCTGTCATGTCAACAACAACTCGTGCAACTGAATACGCAGCCCGCTTTTCGGGGCTGACCGCGGTGGTGACCGGGGCTGGTTCCGGGATCGGTTTAGCGACCGCCCGGATGCTGATCGAGGACGGCGGGCGGGTCATCGCCGTCGATATCAGCCAGCCGCGTCTCGACGAGGCGGCCGCCTTAATTGGCCCCTCGTACATCCCTGTAGCCGCCGATATCACCGCGGAGGCTGGACCACAGCTAATCGCCGAAGCCGCTGGTGGGCCGATCGATATCCTGATCAACAACGCCGGGATCATGGATGGCTTCTTGCCGATCACCGAACTAGATGACGCCACCTGGCACAAGGTCCTCAACGTCAACCTCACCGGTCAGATGCGCCTGGTCCGCCAGTTCCTCCCCGCGATGCTGGAGGCCGGCCACGGCGCGATCGTCAATATCTCCTCCGAGGCGGCCTTGAGGATCTGCGCCGGCGTCGCCTACACCGTATCCAAGCACGGCGTCATCGGGCTGACCAAACATGTGGCCGCGATGTACGGACCGCAAGGCATCCGCAGCAACGCCATCGCCCCCGGCGGGGTGAAAACCAATGTCGGCGGGGAGTTCCTCTCCCAGTTGGCCGCGGCCCGGTTGGGCCCAATCATGGCCGCCACCAGCCCTGGCATGGCCGAGCCGGAGTGGCTAGCGCGGGCGATCTGCTTCCTCGCCGACGACCACGCCGCTTCTCATATCAACGGCATCGTCCTAGCCGTCGACGGCGGCTGGTCGGTGATGTGACAGTGTCTTAGGCAGAGCGGCGGGCTTTCGCTCTTGGTTTGACCGGTTCTGGTTGGACTGGATCCGGTTTGACCGGTTCCGGTTGGGACGGCTCTGACTGAGCCGGGTCAGACTTAGTTGGTTCTGGTTGGGCCCGAGGGGTTAGTCGGGCCACAATGATGCTGGCGATCCCGGCGATCAGGGCAGCGATGACGGTAGCCGTGCCAGTGCCAATATCGAAGCGCTGTTTAGCGTTATCGGCTTGTTGGCGCGCCGCGATCCGGGCGGCCGCATCCGGCAGTTCAAAGCGGACGGAAGTGAACTCGACCACCACCATCTCAGCGCCCGAATTACTATCGGCGGCGATGGTAAACCCGAAGCCATTGCCGATATAGCTGAGATCAAACCCTTCTAGGGGGATGGTGTAGGTCTCGAATTGGTCAGTGAGGGTGACGATCTGGCGGATCTTATTGGTCGAGTCGGCCCACCGCGCGACGGTCTTGCCACTGACCGGGTCATAGGCTTGACCGGCGGTAAAGAACTCGATCTGCTCACCGCCTTGACTACCACGAGCGACGACCGTCAGAGCGGTCGCGCCACTGAGATCATAACCACAGTTCCGATGGGCCCCCCAGTCCAGCCGACCGGGCGCCCCCGGAGTAGGAAAATAGCCGCGGGTGAACATCCAGCCTCCCCAACTGGCCCCAGTTTCGTCTAGCGCAATCTGGGCCCGCAAGCGGGGGTCGCCACCGGTCCGTACGACTTCAAGGTCGCGCACCAACCCGGCTTGGTCGTCACCGGCAACCTTGCCCGGCACCGTGAAGTTCACCGGCTGCCCGCCCAAGACGACCGGCACGGCATCGCCAACCACCTGGGGTAACGGCAAGTCATTCGCCCCCACCCAGACCCGCCCGAGGAGGAAACCGGCGATAACCAGGTTCACCCCAGCGAAGACCACCAACACGGTGACCACGAGACGTTTTCGCCTAGCCACCCACTGACTAAAAGGTGTTCGACCCACCATTCCCCCTCCCGGTAACAAGCGCTAAGAGCAAGCTTACGACACTGTCATTTCATTCCGTAGTACGGTTTGATCAGCAGATCAGCGAGGAGCGTAACAATCACGCAGATCGGGACAATCAGCGCCGCGATCGCCAGGACGTAACCGCCGCGGCCGATGCGCTGGCTGCGGAAGGCCTGGGTGGCAAAGACGATCGTGGCGATCAAGGTCGGGATCGCCGTCAGGGTGGAAATCCCGGTTCGGCTCCAGTAATAGCTCGCTAGGGTCACGATCCCCAGGTAGGTAATTGGTCCGAAAATGAGACCGAGGATGCCGACTAGGGTCACGGTGGCACCCGGCTGCCAGCGAGCGCGCACTAGCCCTAGCCCATAAGCGGTGATCATCCACCCGAGGAATAACCCGAGGGCGCCCCAGCTAGACAGTGCCCAGTAACCGGGAGTTTCCGCCACCCGGAGCATGACGATCGAAGGGGTCAGGAGCCCAAACCCGAAGGCGGCTATCGACCAGCTCAGATCGCGGCTCGGTTCGACTAGCGGATCGCTAGGTAGTTCACTGACTTGTTCCGTTTGAACTTGGTCTTCCATTGCTGTCCCCCTCACCGGCTACATTCCATAGATGCTGCTACGCTGGCCGACATAGATCGCGATTGCGATAATCACGGCGACTATCGGCACCCCAACCGCGATCAGCGCGAGGACAAACCCGCTAGTCCCGATCCGTTTGGCGCCCATGGCTAGGCAGCCCACTCCTAATATCGAGCCCACTAGGGCTAACACGATCAACAGCAGAATCCCACCCGCAGGCATCGTCAAACCGAGGGCCTTCGCAATCAGGAGCACGCCGATCGCACCAACTCCGGCAATAACGGCCAAACCAGGTAGAAGAACCCGATTTTTCCGGCTGGTCGGCGCCAGGGTTGGAGGATTTGGTGTTGGGTCTGTCATGGAAACCCCCTGTCTCGAGCGTGATCCCATACTATCGGAAGGGTCGTTGCTGGGACTAGCAATCACCTTAGTTGGTGAGCGGCGTGTAGCCCGCTTGGGCGACAATGGCTTGGCCGGGCGGGGAGGTGATCCAATCGATCAGCACCTTGGTGTTGCCCTGGGGTGGGCCGTTGGTGACGGCATAAAAATCGGCGATGAACGGGTATGAGCCATTCTGGATATTCGCCACCGTAGGCGCGACCCCATCCACCTGGAGTAGCTTAGCGTCCGGGTTGGGGAACATCGTCGTGGCAAAGAAGCGGTAGGAGAACCCCAGCGCCGGTTGGACGCCCTGCCAACTGACCGACACCTGCTGCATCATGGAACTGCTCCCCTTCGGCAAGCCCTTAGGTAGGGGTTGGGGGGCCTGGATCGGCAGGCCAGTCATCACCATCCGCTGAAGCCCGCTCTGACTGCCGGAGTTTTCCACCCGCTGATAAGCAATGATCTTCCCCCCATCCTCCCAGCCGAGGGTGGCCCACTGGGCGGTCTTGCCCGAGTAGACATTGCGGATCTGTTGGGTGGCGAGGTTGTCAAGCGGGTTGGTCTGGCCGACCAGGAAGACAAAGGCCTCCCGCCCGATCGGGGTGAAATGCAGCTCCACGCCGGCGGCTTCGGCTTTGGCTCGTTGCTCGGCGCTCGGCGCTAGTACGAAAATAACGTCGGCTTCCTTCGCTATTAAGGCATCAAAGGCGTGCAGGGTGGTCGTACACACGACATCGCTGGGGCTGTAGGCCTCGGGGGCATAAACCGCCTGGGCGATAGCGGC
>JAIRKB010000167.1 GCA_031260385.1 Propionibacteriaceae bacterium
TTGTTCCGGAATCGAGAACTACTCTCGTCACATCGACGGCCGTGCCCCCGGTTCCGCCCCCAACTGCCTCCTGGACTATTTCCCCGAGGATTTCCTGCTCGTCATTGACGAGTCGCACGTCGCCGTGCCCCAGATTGGCGGGATGTACGAAGGCGATATGTCGCGCAAGCGGACGCTGGTTGAACACGGCTTCCGCCTCCCCTCCGCCATGGACAACCGCCCGCTGCGCTGGGAGGAGTTCCTCGAGCGCATTGGCCAAACGGTCTATCTCTCCGCCACCCCTGGCCCCTACGAACTCGCCAAAGCCCCCAACCCCGTCGAACTCCTCATCCGTCCCACCGGCCTCATCGACCCCGAAGTGATCCTCAAACCCACCAAAGGCCAAGTCGACGACCTTATGAGCGAGATCCGAGCCCGAGTCGACCGTGACGAACGCGTCCTCGTCACCACCCTGACCAAGAGAATGGCCGAAGACCTCACCGACTACCTCATCGCCCACGACATCCGCGCCCGCTACCTCCACTCCGATATCGACACCCTCAAACGCCTAGACCTACTGCGTGAACTAAGAATGGGCGACTACGACGTCCTAGTCGGCATCAACCTGCTGCGGGAAGGCCTAGACCTGCCCGAAGTCTCCTTAGTCGCCATCCTAGACGCCGACAAAGAAGGCTTCCTCCGCTCCGAACGCTCCCTAATCCAAACCATCGGCCGCGCCGCAAGAAACGTCTCCGGCCAAGTCCACATGTACGCCGACAAGGTAACCGACTCGATGCGCAAAGCCATCGACGAAACCAACCGCCGCCGCGCCAAACAAGTCGCCTACAACCACCAACACAATATCGACCCCCAACCCCTACGTAAACGCATCGCCGACATCACCGAAATGCTAGCCCGCGAAGACTCCGACGAGATCACCCCCGGAAAGCGCCACACCGGCCGCATCTTCACCCCCGAACCCACCCGTCCAGCCAACCTCCCCCAAGCCGAGTTGGCCGACCTAATCACCGACCTAACCGCCCAAATGCACACGGCAGCCGCCGAACTCCACTTCGAAATCGCCGCCCGCCTCCGCGACGAAGTAGCAGACCTAAAAAAGGAATACCGCTCCATGATCGAAGGAATGAAGTAGACCCACCACCAGTGGAGTGTTAGCCCCCCTAACAACACGGCGGGTTGATATAGACCCACCACCATCGGATCCTTGAGCCCCCACCAGCGACACGAGGGAATGTTGTTGGGCAGAAGCTGGGTCGAAAAAATCGTGCAACGATTTAGGCACGCAGTGCCGTTTTCGGCGCGAGTCCGAGCGCCATGAAAGAATCCGCAGGATTCATGGCGCGAAACGTCTTCTGCACGGCAACATTCCCTCGTGTCGCGAAACGCCTTCTGCACGGCAGCATTCCCTCGTGTCGCGCAACGCCTTCTGCACGGCAACATTCCCTCGTGTCGCCCAAGTCCTAAACAGGTCCCCAAAGCGACAACTCCTCAGCCCCCAAAACAGAAGAAGCCCCCTTACGACCAGTCAACCAAGCCATAATATTCCCTTCAGTCCCGCGCACAGTCACCACTTTCCCCGTACCAACTCGGCAAGAGAAACCCTCGTCTGAGTCAACGCGTAACTCGACCCCAGCGAGCCGCGGCAAAGCCCGAGTCAGATTCCAGACCAACAACGCCCGCAACAAAGACGATTCGACATCCGCAAAATCAAACCCCAAATGAAGATCAACATGATGAACCACCACCTCGTTCAAACGATCGAGAATGATCGCTTTAGCCGGATATTTATCCCCATTGGACTTCAGCTCGATCTCCCAGGTCGCCTCGTCCATCAGATCCAAGGCTGTCATCAGCTGCGCCGACGATTCATCAAGCCTCTCCTGCAAGGCGATTGCATCAAGGCCAGCGCAGGTCCGCAAGCAATCGTCCGCCGGTTGAATGGCCCAGGGCTGGGGGTGACGGCTGCGCGCCACCGTGGTCACCAACGAGGCTAAAGCAACTCCGTGACAGGCAAGATGGGTGGCCACATGGAAGCGCGCCCAACCAACTAGGCTGGTCGCAGTCTGCCAATCCCCGTCTGACAAGGCAATAGTGTCCCCAAGCAGCCTTTGGGTTTCGGCTTTTAAAGCCTGACGCCAGTCTGCGGGGATCTCTACGGGGGTGCCGGTCCTCACACAACAACACTAGGACTTAAATGGCCCTGGCGCCACCATGTGAACATAAGAATGATCGGGACTTCGCTTAAGGTTTGAAGAAATTGCGCCAATAGTGGACATACGTTCGAATGAGATGCCGACAGTGGCTGAGAAGAATTATGATGGCCTGGTGCAGAATCGGCTGATCATCAAAGGCGCGAGGGAACATAACCTAGCGAATGTCTCTCTAGACCTCCCCAGGGACTCCCTGATCGTCTTTACCGGTTTGTCAGGGTCGGGCAAGTCCTCGCTGGCTTTTGACACGATTTTTGCCGAAGGCCAACGCCGTTACGTCGAGTCACTGAGCGCATACGCCCGTCTATTCATAGGGCAGATGGATAAACCGGCCGTCGATTTCATTGAAGGCTTGTCACCAGCAGTGTCGATTGATCAGAAGGCGACCTCGCGGAACCCCCGCTCGACGGTTGGCACGATCACCGAGATCTACGACTACCTCCGGCTGCTCTTCGCTCGGATCGGCGTGCCCCACTGTCAGGAGTGTGCCGAG
>JAIRKB010000204.1 GCA_031260385.1 Propionibacteriaceae bacterium
GACCTTCCGCTTACAAGGCGGATGCTCTACCACTGAGCTACAGAGGCGCCAGTGGGATAGTTTACACGAGCGCCGCGCAGGCTGCGAGTGTACGGCGCCCGAAGGGTGCCAAGTAGCAGTTATCGACCGGGGTGACGCCTCGGCTCAGGTTAGGAGGGGCTCGACCTTGAGGGTGAAGCCCATGGTGTGTTCTTTGCCGGGGGCGAGGGTGACGGCGTGTTCAGCGACGTTGGCGGTGGCGATGCCGATCATCTCGGACCATTCGCCGGGGGCCATGTCCATCACGGTGGTGGACTTTTCGGCCCAGGGGTTCCAGATTACGGCGTCGCGGGAACCGGTCCGTACGACCGAGATCCGGCGGCCAAACTCGGGGTCGTCGATGCGGATCTGGGCCTTGGAATGGTAGATCCGGTCGGTTTCCCCATCGAGGATCAACTTGCCGACCTGGGCGTGGGGGCCGAGTTCATTGCCGGGCACCCGATCGAGGTATTTCGAGCCGTCTAGCCCGCTTAGGACGATATTACGCACATCCTTGACGTGGACATAGGCATGCAAGGCTTCCTCGAAGGTGAAACGGCGCGAGCCGGTATTCCGCACCGTAAACGAAGCGGAAAACTTCTCGCCGAAGCAGACCTTGTAGTAGAGGCGATGGGGGAACTCGAACTGGTCGGAGGGCGCATCGATCAACAGATAGGTCGCGCAGACCGACTGCTCGCTTGCCGCCACATCAAGCAGACGCCATTCCGTCCGCGAAGCGAAACCATGCAAAGGCGAGGCGACGCCGTCGATCCCGGCACCATACCAGGGCCAGCAGATCGACACCCCGCCACGGATCACGGAGTCGGAATCAAGATCGGTATTTTGGCTGAGCCAGAGCACCGGCTCAGCACCATGCGGAGTCCAGTCGGTGACGTGGGCGCCGTGGTGGAAGACCGCCCCTTCGGCGGTGGAGCACAAATGACTGCGCGGGGGGAGCAAAGCTGTCACAGCTCCACCTTACGACGCTCCCCCGGTGATTGTCGACATCCGACGCGCTAAATGGACAAGGATTCCTCATAGGTGCTGATTTGTTCAAGGCGACGGTCGTGACGCTCGTCCCGACTATAATCCGTAGTCAAGAAGGAGATGACTAGATCGATCACCTGCTCGGTGGAGTGTTGGCGCGCCCCGAGGGCGGCGATGTTGGCATCGTTATGCTGGCGGGCTAGCATGGCGGTGTCGATGGAGTGTACGAGCGCCGCCCGCACCCCTCGAACCTTGTTCGCCGCAATCACCTCACCATTGCCCGAACCACCAAGCACAATCCCCAGCGAGCCGGGATCGGCAACGACCGCCAGCGCGGTGGGAATGATGTACGTCGGGTAGTCGTCCTCCGCATCGTACACATCGGCCCCATGGTCAATAACCTCATAGCCTTCGCCGACCAAGAACTGGCTGACCGCGTTCTTGGTATCGAACCCGGCGTGGTCTGTGCCAATGTGTACTCGCATATTCCTCTTTCGTTTGGGGGACCAGTCTAGCCTTTACTAGGTTAAATAACCTGAAATGCCCAAGTTGTCGTCCGAACATAGACCTCGCCTGGGTCCACGACACTATTCGGAAAATCCGGCCGGCATGGCGCATTAGGGAAACCTTGGGTCTCCAGCGCGATCCCGCTGCGCGCTCCCCCAGCCCCCACCGGATGAATCCCTGGCTCGGCGAGATACTGCCCGGTATAAACCTGCAAGGCCGGATAATCGGTCATGATCGCGAGACTGCGGCCAGACGGTGGATGCATTAGTACGGCCGCCGGCAACCCCATCTCCGCTAGCGCTTCGTCGAGAACAAAGGCGTGATCGAGACCTTTGTGGGCCTGGATCTGGGGGTACGGGGTGGCAAGCGCATCACCGAGGCGCCGGGCAACCCGGAAGTCAAACGGCGTCCCCTCAACCCCCTGCGGCGCACCCGCCAGGGGAATCAAGGCCTCATCAACCGCTAGATAACCATTAGCGCAGACCTGCAAGTAATGGTCATCAATCGCCTCACCGGTCAACGACAAGTTGAAGTAGGGGTGAGAGATTATGTTCAACACCGTCGGGGTTTCGGTCGTCGCCGTGATGGTATGGGTCAGGGTCCAGCCCTCTAGCTCATAGACAACATCGGCGTGGATCGGTCCAGGGAAACCGCCCGATTTCGGATCCTCCCAGTCGAGGTGAAGCCGCGCCCGATTTCCCCCAGCCTCGACGACCTCCCAGTCGGCATAACTCCAGCCATGCGGCCCGCCATGGAGAGTCGCCGTCGTGGATTCATTGAGATCCGGAGTGTAGGTCTGGCCATCAATCACAAACCCACCGGCCGCAATCCGATTGCCAAACGGCCCACAGATCTCCCCCAGATAAGCCGACCCGGCGCGCCTAGCCGCTTCATCGGGATAACCCAAGACCACCGAGCCGATCTGCCCCGACCGATCAGGCATCCGAAGGTCGTTGACTGCCGCGCCTAAACTCCAGATTTCTGCGGTGAACTCACCGTCACCGAGCAAGATTTTCTCCATGCCCATACTCAATCACGAACGCCCCCTTGGCGCCAGCGCGCACCCCGCTCCGCCCCCGGGTAGAGTGATCCCAACATGAGAGGAACCGATGACTGACCGCCTGATCAAGAACCTCCGCCTTCCGGATGGCACCCACGCTGACCTCGGGATCGCCGGGGGCTGCCTGGTTGAACCCGCCAGCTTGATTCACCCGGCGGTGATCGAAGCCGACGGCTTGATCGCCTTGCCTGGGCTAGTCGATCTGCACACCCACCTGCGGGAACCCAGCCCCACGCCCGCCGAGACGATTGCTAGTGGTACGGCCGCCGCCGCCCGTGGGGGCTACACCGCCGTCTTCGCGATGGCGAACACCAATCCGGTCACCGACACCGCCGACCGCGTCAAAGAGTTGCGTCGCCGAAGTCTCAGTGCCTCAGCCGAGGTGATCCCGGTCGGTGCCATTACGTACGGCTTAGCAGGACTTGAGTTGGCTGACCTCGAAGCCATTCACGCCGAAGGGGTAACCCATTTCTCTGACGATGGCTACTGCTTGATGGACTCCACCCTGATGCGCGCCGCTCTGACCCGAGTCGGCGCCTTCGGCGGCTTAATCGCCCCGCACAGCCCACGTCATCGCCTAGCCGGACCCGCCGCCGGGTGCCCCGCTCGACCAGGCAGCGATTGCGCGGTCGGTTCAGCGAGTCGACACGCCGGGGAGCACTCGCCTAACTCACCGCGCAATGCCTGGGTGGGCGCTGAAACCGACTGGCCGGGGGTGGCGGAGGCGGCGATGGTGGCTCGCGATGTTCAACTGGCTCGGGACACCGGCGCTCATGTTCACATCTGTCATGTGTCGATGGCCGAGTCGGTGGAGGTTATTCGTTGGGCGAAGAAGCGTGGGATCCCGGTCAGCGCTGAAGTCACCCCACACCATCTGCTCCTTGATGCCGAGCTCCTGACCAGCGGTGACACCCGTTTTAAGGTCAACCCTCCCTTGCGTCATCTGGAGGATCGGTTGGCTCTTCGCCAGGCCCTTGCCGACGGTACGATCGATGTCGTCGCCACCGACCACGCTCCGCATCTCCCAGCTGACAAGAATAAACCCCTTGCGGAGGCCAAGCCGGGCATGGTTGGTTTGGAGTGGGCCCTAGCGGTGGTGATCGAGACCCTAGTCCTGCCCGGATTGATGGACTGGGTGGGCGTCG
>JAIRKB010000244.1 GCA_031260385.1 Propionibacteriaceae bacterium
CCCCCAACGCCGTCGCAAACTTCACCGCCGCCATGTCCGAATCCATCACCCTCCCCATCATCATCTTCACCTGCGCCGCCCTAATCGCCATCTTCCTAACCGGCCAAGCCGGCCGCCGCACCCCCGAAGACCGCACCAGTGGAGAGACGGCAAAATAGTCGCCTACGGAACGATGAAGTAATTAGGATTCCGACCTTGGGCCTAACGAATCTTTGCCTAGTGTACTGGTTGTCGGAGTTTTGTTGCAATTGTGTTAGGTTTTGTCGCGATTCTCGCATAGAGTGTTGCGATGGATGTTAACGAAATAGTACTGGCGCTGCGCAGGGCTGGGGGTGATGACGCTAGAGTAGAAGTGAAATCAGCAAATGGTGGTTTTCCGGATACTACTGCTTCAACCCTGTCAGCATTTGCCAACACCCCAGGTGGAGGTTCAATAATCTTTGGTTTGGCTGAGAACCAAGGGTTCGCGGCTACTGGAGTGTACGACGTTCAACAGTGCCAAAAGGCCGTGACAAGTCTGGCACGTAATGGGCTGAGTCCGGCCCACACTGTAACGACTGAGGTCCTTACAGTCGATGGCGTCGAGGTCGTTATTGCCACGGTGCCTGAGGCTGATCGAACCCTCAAGCCCGTCAAGGTGCGTAAGTCTGGTCTGGCCTACTTACGTCAGCACGACGGCGACTACCCGATCTCTGATCAGGAAGAGCAAGGATTCGCGGCCGATCGAGGGCAACCGACGTATGATGAGCAGCCTGTGCTTGGGGCAAGTCTCAGCGATCTTGATCCCGACGCCGTGGCTCAATATCTCTCAACTCGTCGCAGGGTGTCACCAATCTTGGAGCGGATGATCGACGAGGATGTTTTGTTGCGAACTGGTGTGATCATGGGTGGGCACCCAACTGTTGCCGGTTTGTTGGCACTCGGGATCTACCCGCAGCAGTTTTTCCCAAATTTAGGTATCCAAGCCAGTTTCGTGCCAAGTTCGGGGGAAGACGTCAGCGTACGGTCCATGAACGGTTCTTCTTTCGCGGGACCAATTCCTTCGATACTGGAGGAGGCGATGTTCTGGGTCCACCGAGTAACCGGTCAAGCGATCGTAGCCAATCCAGAAACTGGCACCGTGACTGACAAACCAACTTACCCGCCAATCGCCGTACGAGAGCTAATCGCCAATGCTTTGATCCACCGCGATTTTGGCCAGCATGCGCTCAACCAGTTCATAACTCTCAAGGTCACACCTGATCAAATGACGATCGCTAACCCTGGTGGCCTATTCGGTCTGCGAGTTGACTCTCTCGGCTTCACACCCTCACATTTACGCAATGGGCGGCTGGCCGAGATTTGCCAGTACATCACAATGCGGGACGGCTCTCGGGTGGTCGAACGGTTAGGGACGGGCATTCCAGCAGTACGGAAGTCACTTCAGTCGGCCAGTATGCTCCCGCCAGCCTTCTTGGATCAAGGTGTTAGGTTTGTGGCCACCTTGTTTGCTGGAAACCTGTTGACACCCATCAGCCGATCAGGGCCACAGGAAACTATCCGAGGGGCGCTCGCCAAGAATGGTGTCATGACATCCCAACAGCTCCGCGCCTTAACGGGATTGTCGCTCCGACAGGTTTCGTACGCCCTCAAGCAACTAATAGTCGCTGAAGCAGTCGAGGCCTTCGCCCTAGATGGTCGCACCCACGCTTACAGACTTCAGACCTCAGGCTAGGTCATATCGTCTTGCGTCACAGGGGTGCGGCAAAGAGTGTGAGGGTATCCCACACTTTAGCTTGCCTTACTGCCCGGGTGGCCCGCCAATGTTGAGGCGGACCGGACCGATACTGGCAAAGAAATCTGAACCCTTGTCGTCAACGACGATAAAAGCCGGGAAGTTTTCGACTTCGATACGCCAGATGGCTTCCATTCCTAACTCCGGATAAGCGACAACCTCGACCTTTTTGATGCAATCCTGGGCGAGAAGGGCCGCTGGGCCGCCAATCGATCCGAGGTAGAAGCCGCCATGCTTCTTGCAGGCATCGGTCACCCCTTGGGTGCGGTTGCCCTTGGCGACCATGATCATCGATCCCCCCGCCGCCTGGAACTGGTCGACATAGGCGTCCATCCGCCCGGCAGTGGTCGGGCCGAAGGAGCCGGAGGCCATGCCTTCGGGGGTCTTAGCTGGGCCAGCGTAATAGACCGGATGATCTTGGAGATAGTCAGGCATCGGGTCACCGCGATCAAGGGATTCCTTGATCTTGGCGTGAGCGATATCGCGGGCGACGATCATCGGCCCGGTCAGCGACAGCCGGGTCCGGACAGGATATTTCGTCAAGTCAGACAGGATCTCCGCCATCGGCCGGGTCAGATCAATCTGGATCGCGTCAGTATTACTAGGCAGGGCGGCAGACTCCGGCAGGAAGCGGGCCGGATCGGTGTCCAGTTCCTCAATGTAAACCCCTTCGGGAGTGATCTTGCCTTTGCACTGGCGGTCAGCCGAGCAGGAGACCGCGATGGCGACCGGTAGGGAGGCGCCGTGGCGCGGCAACCGTACCACCCTGACATCATGACAGAAGTATTTCCCGCCAAACTGCGCCCCAATGCCCAGATGCTGGGTCATCTCCAGCACCGCTTGCTCCAGCTCCAGGTCGCGGAAGCCATGACCAGCGACCGTCCCAGCTGTTGGCAGCGTGTCAAGGTATTTCGCGCTCGCCAGCTTGGCAGTCTTCAAGGCGAAGTCCGCCGAGGTCCCGCCGATGACAATCGCCAGGTGGTAGGGCGGGCAAGCCGAGGTGCCTAGGGAGGCGATCTTCTCCTCCAGGAAACGCATCAGAGCGGTCTCGTTCAGCAGAGCCTTGGTTTGCTGATAGAGGAAGGTCTTGTTGGCCGAACCGCCACCCTTAGCCATGAACAGGAACTTGTACGACAAGGCGTGACTCGGTTCGGTGTCAGCATAAAGCTCGATCTGGGCCGGGAGGTTGGAGCCGGTGTTGACCTCCTCGTACATCGACAAAGGCGCGTTCTGCGAATAGCGCAAGTTCAAACCGGTGTAAGCGTTGTAGACCCCCTGTGACAGGAAGCGCTCCTCCGGATCGGGCGCGTCGATCAGGATCCGCGAGCCGCGCTTGCCAATGATCAGGGCGGTGCCAGTGTCTTGGCACATCGGCAGAACCCCCCGGGCCGAAATGGCGGCATTCTTCAGCAGTTCCAGCGCCACATAGCGGTCATTATCGGAGGCCTCGGGATCGTCGAGGATCATCCGGACCTGGTTCAGGTGGGCCGTACGCAAATAAAAAGCGATGTCATGGAAAGCCGTCTCGGCGAGCAGGGTGAGGGCATCCGGATCAACCTCCAGGAAGCTCTTGCCGTTTAGGGCCTCAAAGAGCCGCAACCCCTCGTGGGTCAGCTTCCGATAGACCGTGATATCGGGGGTAATAGGGAGTATGTCACTGTAGTGGAAATCGGGCATCTTAGTCCTTTCGATCACCGGAGAAATGGGGCACACACCCAGTAGGGACTAATTCTACCGTGACGCGGGCTGAGCGTGGAACCGACTTCGCCAGGAACTAACTGTGGCAGACTATTGGGTATGTCAGTGAACCAACTCGATGCGCCCCCGGAAAAAGACCTGGCGGACCAGTCGCGCCCCCGACTATCGCGCGCTCTTAGCCTGTTGCTGGGGTTGGCTGCGCTGTTCATCATCACCCAGGGCATCGAGCCGATGCGCTCCACCATTGTTGCCGCCTTCCTGGCGCTGAACCTGATCATCGCCGTTCAGCCGATCCAACGCCTGCTGTCACGGTTCCTACCCCGGGTTCTCGCGTCAATGATTGCCGGTTTGACCGCGATTGCCGTCCTAGGCACGATGATCTGGGCGATTGGCTGGGCCTTAGCCCGGCTCGTACGCGAGCTGCCGAACTATCGCGACCAGTTCAATGGCTTGATCGTACGAATCGTTGATCTCGGCGAACAATACAACCTCGACACCAACGCCATCCTCGACTCGGCCCTTAACCAAATTAGTTCGATCAACCTATCGACGATCATCTCGGCGCTCGGCGGCATCGCCACCGGGGTTGGTGGGGCAGTGTTCGGCTTTGTCCTAGTGATCGTGATCCTCTTCTTCATGGCGATCGATTCGGCAGGCTTCACTGATCGTCTTCAGCGGGTCGGAGAGCGCCACAACCCCGCCGTGGCTTGGGCTTTGGCTTCGTTCGCCAAAGGGGCCCGGAAATACTGGGTGGTGACCACCGGTCTAGGCTTCGTGATTGCGATCTGCAATACCCTGCTCCTGACGGCGCTCGATGTCCCGATGGCGGTCACTTGGGCGATCCTCGGTTTCGTCTGCAATTACATCCCGGCGGTCGGTTTCTTCTTGGGCATGATTCCCCCCGCCTTGATGGCCCTGCTGGCCTTACCTAGTCCCTGGACGGCGCTGTGGGTGATCATCGGTTATATCGTCATCAATACGATCATTACCACCTTCATTCAGCCCAAGGTGGCCGGCGATGCGGTTGGCATCACCCCAACGGTCGCCATCCTGTCGCTGTTCGTCTGGGCCTATATCCTCGGCCCGGTCGGCCTGATTCTGGCGATCCCCTCAACCCTATTCGTCAAGAAGATCCTCATTGATATCGATCCGAATGCTCGGTGGCTGAATGCCATCATCGCCTCCAACCCGACAACCTCGGATCAAGACCCCTTGCGTCTAGCGGATCTGTTGGAACGGGCGAAACGGATCCGCAAGCATCGGCGGCAGTCGCTGAAGGGGGATACCAACCAGGAGCGCTTGGTGAGGGAGGGCGATGATTGGGCGAACCCGAGTAATGGCTTGGTGCCCGAGATTATCGCCACTGACGATGCGCCATCCCTTGAGCCTGAGACTAGGGATTCCAACGCAGCGACCTCGGGTTAGGTTCTACGCTCAACCTGCGTTATTG
>JAIRKB010000303.1 GCA_031260385.1 Propionibacteriaceae bacterium
TTGAAAAATGGGTGGTCAGAGCGGCAGCAGCGGCGGGCCCAGCCAAGGCCGACAGGAGCAGGGCGGGAGCCTGGGTGGCTAAGGCGGCGCTAATCGACGCCACCTCGGCGCAGTCGGACATGCAGCTCGCCAAGTGGTCATTAATCAAGCGGGATTCGGTCGCGGTGAGGGCCTTCCGCAGGTGATCGCGTAGTTGTTCGCGGATCGGGCGACAAGGGCTGGCGGTATCGACCCGGTCAATATTGACCCGGTACCAAGCATTGGTGAGTGCCCGCCGCGCCCGCGATTGGGCGGAGGCGACTTCGAACTCGGACAAGCCAACAAAGCGCCCGAGATCAGGGGCGGACATCTTCTCGACTTCGCTATACCAGAAGATTTCCTGCCAGCGTACCGGCAGGGTGTCAAGGGCGTCGACCATCGCGTTCGCCGCTGGACTGCTGACCGGTTCGGTGATCAACTGGTGGACAGTGGAGTAGAGATAAGACCGGAAAGCAGCCTTCGGACCCTCGCTTACTTGGAGGTCGTCAACGATCAGCGCCCAGGCTTGTTCATTGATTTCTTCCGCTAGTTCCAAGGCTTCGGCGCTGGCAGCGATCAAACCGAAAGCGGAGTGGCGACGCCAAAGTTCGTTGACCGCAATCGCTGAACCGACCCGCGCCCGGTGAACCAGGCGTCGATCCGGCACTTCCTCAATCGCCTCATCATCCTCGAGCGGAAGAGAGAACGCCGGCAACTCAAGCTCTGGGTCGGACTCGCCGCCCCGCGCAGTGGACTTTTTAGGATCAGTCACTGAACCCCCCGAAACCATTTCTCGCCAGTAAGTTTATACTCATATTCCCTCGGAAGGTGGGGTGTGGGCCACGTAGGGAGATCACGAAATCCGACCTTCGAGGATATGAACAAATGAAGCATACCATGCGTATTTCAAGGAAAAATGCAATCATTTTAATGTTCAGACGTCCGCTTTCGGCTCTCGATGCGGCCAAGGCGTTAGAATGGCGCCATGACTGCGCGAAGAATGGACGGAAAGGCCCTTGCCCTGACCATCAAAACGGATTTGGCGGCGCGGGTTGCGGTGTTGAAGGCCCGGGGAAGAACGCCTGGCTTGGGCACGATCCTGGTGGGGGATGATCCAGCTAGTCAACTGTATGTGGCTGGCAAGCATCGCGATTGCGCTGAGGTCGGGATCGAGTCCTTCCAAATCACCCTGCCGACCTCGGCTAGCCCCGCCGAGTTGGCCGCCGCGATTGCTGAGCTTAATGACGAGCCAGCGTGCACGGGGTTCATTGTGCAGTTGCCGCTGCCACGGGGTTTGGATGAGAACTGGGCGCTGGCGTTAGTTAACCCAGCCAAGGATGCCGACGGTCTTCACCCGATCAACCTGGGTCGCCTGGTGTTAGGCACACCGGGGCCTTTGCCTTGTACCCCGCGGGGGATTGTTGAGTTATTGCGCGCTTATGAAGTGGAGTTGGATGGTGCCGAGGTCTGCGTCATTGGGCGGGGTACGACGGTTGGACGGCCTTTGGGCCTGCTGCTGACCCGCCGTAGTGAGAACTCGACGGTCACCGCTTGCCACACTGGCACCCGCGATCTCGCCGCACACACTCGAACCGCCGATATTGTGATCGTCGCCGCCGGGCGGCCCGGCATGATTAACGCTGGCATGATCAAGCCAGGAGCAGCGGTAGTTGATGTTGGTGTGACGAGGATTGATGGTCGACCCTGTGGTGATGTGGACGAATCGGTTTGGTCGGTGGCTTCGGTGGTGACCCCAAACCCCGGTGGGGTGGGGCCAATGACTCGGGCGATGCTGCTAACCAATGTGGTTGAGGCGGCGGAGGCGACTGATGACTGAGCCCGGCGTCACTAAAAAACCCCTTAAACCCCAAACCGGCTTGTACGGCTGGTGGGAGAGATTGATCGAAGAGCCTGGTCTTTTGGGCCGGGTCAGGCGCCAGTGGCCTTGGGTGGTCGTCGTTGGTTTCGTCGTGCTCGGTCTAGGGCTGATTGCCTTGCGGGTTTGGGATTGGGGGGCCGGCTTGATTGGCGTCGGCATGGTCAGTGCCGGTCTCTTCCGTACCTTCATGAAGTCTCCCGGCATCATCACCATCCGCTCCCGCCTAGTCGACCTCCTTTTTTACTATGGTCTAGGCATCGCCATCATCGTCTTCGCCGCCATCGTGCCCGAAGTCTGAGACAACTCCAAGAAATCGGCTGATTTTGCGCCAGGTTGCCAGAATCCTGGAGTCGGCGCGCTTTTTCGGCCGGAATCATGGGGCCAACTCCAAGATTTCGGTTCGGGCTGGTTTTTCTGGCCGGATTCTTGGAGTTAGCGCTGGGGGCTGCGGATGCATGGCGGACATGCGCAGCAATGACGCCCGCTGTGGTTTGTATGCATCATCCGTCGTGGCCGCGCAGCGCTCTTGATCAAGCAGCTACAATGCCGCCACTAGCCGCAGAACCCTGGTCATGACCTGAATAACCATTCTTTTGCGCTGTGTTCGCCGACCGACTAGCATGAGTAGACCATCGGTCAGGGCGGCTGTTGTTATTTTCACAACGAGGTAAATATCATGCGAAAATTATTAAGATCGCTCCTCGTTTCACTATCGGTCCTTTCGGTCGTGGTTTTGAATTCTGCGGTTGCCCAAGCCGATGGTATTGTCCCCTACGGGGTTAGTAACTGCACAACTTTGCGAATTGTTGCTGTTCCTTCGAGCTCATTGTCCGCAATCTTCTCCGGTGACGGTAGTTTCGGGCACGCATTCCTGATTGTCAACAATGATCTCACGTCGGGATTTACTGTCGCTGGATTGACTGTTCCGGTTGGTGGACAGGTCACAGTTGGGACGTTTGGCAATCGGACAGCTGGAGCCGGTGTGTATTTAAACATCGAAGCTTATTACGCCACTTCCACAGATGGTCGGGTTTCACTCTCGGCGTGTATCACGACCTCCCAACTGGTCACGCTCAATGCGAAGATCAGCGCCAGCAACTCCTGGACGACTGGTAACAACTGTTCTTGGTTCGCTGCGACAGTCTGGAATGCGGTTGTCACAGATCAACAGGTTAACTCAGGTGTCCCCGGCCTCAGCACCCCTAATGACCTGATAAAGAGCATCAAAGCAAAAACGACATGGTACACAAACACGCCATACTCTTCGACAAGCGCCAGCAACGTTTACAGGCTCCAAAGTAACAACGTGCTAATTTCTGCCTCGCCGCTTCCTGCATGATGAGAACCTCGAGCGAACGCCGACGCGGAAAGGTCGTTGGCACTCTGTTATTGGTAACTTCTCTACTGAGTCTGATCGGAGGCGTCGTTGCGACCATCGTTCGCATCGACCAGTACCCCGCGCTTGGGCAAAATGCGGTGCCACTCAGGATCTATGTGAGTCTGACAGTTGTCGCTTTCCTGATTCCAACTGTTGCTTTCTCCGCGAGTGGTCTGGTGATACTACTCCGGACTGTAGGACGTCAGCAACCTATGTCGAGGTCGTAGATTGAGATCCGTCAACGATCTGGTGGGACATAATTGTCTACGATGTGATTGACCTAGACATGGCTGGTTTGTCTGGCCGGATTCTTGGAGTTAGCTTGGGCTAGTAGTCTATTGCTCATGGATTTTCGGGTTGCAGACCTAAGTTTGGCGGCGTACGGGCGTCGGGAGATCGTTTTGGCTGAGCGGGAGATGCCGGGGCTGATGGCGATGCGGGAACAGTATGGGCGTTCCCAGCCGTTGCGGGGGGCGCGGATCGCGGGGTCATTGCATATGACCATCCAGACCGCCGTACTAATCGAAACCCTGGTCCAACTCGGTGCCGATGTGCGCTGGGCGTCTTGCAATATCTTTTCCACCCAGGACCAGGCGGCCGCGGCGGTCGTGGTCGGCCAGGGCTCGGTTGAGGTGCCGGGTGGGGTGCCAGTATTCGCTTGGAAGGCGGAGAGTTTGGAGGAGTATTGGTGGTGCACAGCCCAGATCTTTGACTTCTCAGCTAGCCACCCCGAGACCCCCTATCCGACGATGATCTTGGACGACGGTGGCGATGCCACCCTCTATGTTCACAAGGGGGTGGAGTTCACCCGAGCAGGGGCGGTGCCCGAGGCGGCGGCGACCGATTCGGCGGAATGGCGGGTTATCCTCGACCTATTGCGCCAGACCCTCGCCCAGGGCAGCTTCGACTTTGAAGCGGCGGCCGCGGCGATCGTGGGGGTGAGCGAGGAGACAACAACCGGGGTCCACCGACTCTATGAGATGGCGCGGGCGGGCAGCTTGCTCTTCCCGGCGATCAACGTCAACGATTCCGTGACCAAGTCCAAATTCGATAATAAGTACGGTTGCCGCCACTCCCTGATCGACGGGATCAACCGGGCGACCGACATTCTGATTGGTGGCAAGCTCGCTGTCGTCTGTGGTTATGGTGATGTCGGTAAGGGTTGCGCTGAGGCGTTTCGGGGCCAAGGCGCCCGGGTCGTCGTCACCGAGATTGACCCGATCTGCGCCCTCCAAGCGGCGATGGACGGCTACCAGGTCCGCCGTCTCGACGAGGTGCTTGGTGCGGCCGACTTCATCATCACCGCTACTGGCAACACCGGGGTGGTCACCGCCCAGCAGATGGCGCGCATGAAAGACCAGGTGGTTCTTGGCAATATCGGCCACTTCGATAATGAGATTGACATGGCCGGGCTGGAAGCCTGGCCCGGTGTCACTCGTACATCCATCAAACCCCAAGTCGACCTGTGGACCTTCCCCGGCGGCCCCTCAATTATCGTGCTCTCCGAGGGTCGCCTACTCAACCTCGGCAACGCTACCGGCCACCCCTCTTTCGTGATGAGCAACTCCTTCACTAACCAGGTCCTCGCCCAGATCGAACTGCACACTAACGCGGTGGCCTTGGGCGTCCACGTCCTGCCAAGGGCCCTCGACGAAGCGGTCGCCCGCTTTCACCTGGATGCCCTCGACGCTCACCTGACCTGCCTCACCCCGGATCAAGCCGACTACATTGGCGTCAACCCCGACGGGCCCTTCAAGCCGGACACCTATCGCTACTAGACAGGTGAGACAGGCATGAATTGAGACCCGAGCGTCACATCAGTGAAACATGTTGCATGTGAAATAACTAGTCGGTAAAAGATTCCGAAAGGATGAGCATAAATGAAACTCATGAAAATCATTGCTGGTGTAGCGGGGGCGGCCTTGTTGTTGGCTGGATGCGCTGGCACCAAAGACGAAGCTGACAACCCGTACAAACTAGTTGCCGTGGGCAAGCTAACCGTCTGTTCCGACGTTCCTTACGCTCCGTTTGAGTTCGAGGATCCGAGTGCGCCTTCTGGCTATTCCGGATTCGACATCGAAATCATGGGCGAGATCGCCAAGCGCCTTGAGCTCGAGCTCGTGGTTGTGGCCTCGAACTTCGACGCCTTGCAGTCCGGCGCAGCGCTAGCTGCTGGCCAGTGCGATGTCGGCGCCTCGGCGATTACGATCACCGAAGAGCGCAAGGCCAATATCGACTACACCGCGCCATACTATGACTCACTGCAGTCCTTGCTGGTGCGCGCCGACTCTGGCATTTCGTCTCTGGCTGACACCGGTGGCAAGAAGATTGGTGTTCAGAAGGGTACGACTGGCGAGATCTTCGCTCAAGAGAATGCCCCGGCCAACGCCGAGCTGGTTTCTTTCGATGATGATGGCCTGATGTGGCTGGCGCTCCAGGCGGGCAATGTTGACGCCCTGCTGCAGGATCAGCCGATCAACTACGAGCACGTTGTTGTCGATGCGGACTACGTCATTGTTGAAGAGTGGCAGACCGACGAACAATACGGCTTCGCGCTGGAGAAGGGCAAGAGCCCTGAACTCCTGGCGGCCATTGATGGTTTGCTGTTGGAGATGCGCGCCGATGGGGCCTACGACGCCTTGTACGCAAAGTACTTCGGTTAATCATTGACGCGATAGTGGGCCGAGCAGTCGGCCCACTATCTTTTTTTCCGCGCGAACTCCCTTAGTCGTCGAGGTTGAGCACTCCCTCTCCTTTGGCGACTCGTGTTAGAATTCCCCCGACATAGTCGTTAGACAACGAGGGTTCCCCCATGGCATTGGTTGACATTCGTCCGACCGTACGAAGGCGTGTTTCGCGCATCTCATCGTACGTTGTCTTCGTGGCCTTGGTGGTGGTTTTGGCCTTCATGGCTGACTGGCCGAGGATCCGCTTCTACTTCTTTAATGCAGAGGTCGCGGCCTCAATGTGGCCCCGGATCCTGCGGGCGACCTGGAATACCCTGCTGTATACGGCGGTTAGTTTCACGATCGGCACCGCCTTGGCGACGGCCTTAGCGCTAATGAAGATGTCCAAGGGGCCTTTCAAGGCTTTCGCGGTGGCGTTCATTGAAATCTTTCGCGGGATGCCCGCCTTGTTAACGATCTTCCTGCTGGTTTATGCGGTGCCGATTGCTTTCAAGGGCATGAAATACCCCGGTGGGATGATCTGGGGCGGGGTCTTGGGTTTGATCATCGTTACCGGCGCCTACACCGCTGAGATCATCCGAGCTGGGATCATGGCGGTGCCCAAAGGGCAGCGAGAGGCCTCGCGCTCCTTGGGGATGTCTCCGATGCATACCACGGTGTCGGTGATCCTGCCGCAGGCCTTCCGGATCGTCATTCCACCGCTGACCAACGAACTGGTGATGTTGCTGAAGGACACCTCCCTGCTGTTCATCGCCGGGGCGACCGTGCTCAGCAAGGAGCTGACCCAGTTTGGTCGTGAAGGGGTGACCACCTTTGGCAACGGCACCCCGCTGATCGTCGTCGCGGTCTTCTACCTAATCATCACGATTCCCTTGACCTATCTGGTGTCAAGGTTGGAGAAGAAGATGGCGGTGAAGCAATGATCCAAGCGAAGAACGGCAATGGCAAGCTTCACCCGCGCGATACCCCCGATCCGGCGGCCCCGCCGATCCGCGTCGTGGGGCTCAATAAGCATTTCGGGGCCCTCCACGTTCTCAAAGGCATTGACCTGACGATAAACAAGGGTGAGGTCGTCTGCGTGATCGGGCCGTCTGGTTCCGGCAAGTCCACCCTGTTGCGTTCGGTGAACCTGCTGGAGTGGCCGACCGGCGGCGAGGTCTACATTGAGGGGATCAACGTTCTCGATCCGGATGTGAACCTCGACCGGGTCCGCACCCGGATCGGCAT
>JAIRKB010000041.1 GCA_031260385.1 Propionibacteriaceae bacterium
GGATCAAGTTCGCCCATATCTACCTCTCTTTACGTTATGCGTTGCCACAGTTCTAAAAACCACCCACGGTGCAAACTGGTCGCCAGGATCGCCAGTAGACCCCCTACTGAAGCAATGACCAATCCGACCACAGTGTTACGTGTAGATGCACAAGACATATAAGCAGACCTTGGCGGCGTTCCGTACGGTCGCGAGGTTTCCTTAATCAAGTTGGAATCGTCCCAGTCCACGAGACCCCAATCGACGCGACGGTAATCGACCCAACCAGAAATACCAAGGGCAAGCCCATACCCCGCGAGAAGATACGTAAGGACGAAAAGGATAGACGAGATGGAAGACGACCAGCCTGTCATGGTGAACATCCCAGCGGTGAGTACTAAAATCCCTGTCGCCCTCTTCGCTCGCCCGTGTATCCGGGCGACAAGCTGGGTTGACTGGCTCCCAGTCACCAACTGCGAATCAGGTGTCTCCACGTTTTCCTCTCTTAGCGTTTAGTTGCATGGGGGCAGACGCTACTATGCAAAAGACGGCTGGAGCCATGGGTCCAGCGAGTCGAACTCGGGAAAGGTTGTATCCAGGAGTTTCTTATACTCGTCGACAACGCTCGTCATTGAACCAATAAAGGAAATCGTCCTGCATAGCCACTCTACCCTAGTCTCTGCCAGCGCGACCTTTGCAGCCTTCTGCGCAACCTGTGCTGCCTTTCCAATCGGTATGAACGACAAAGCGACAGCAGCCAGCGCTCCATTTATTACTCTTGTCAATCCGATAAGGAAGGTATAGCGCGTTAAGCCCCAATCAATCAACCTGGACTCAATCATCCTCGCGAACACCGCAACTTCTTCGGCATTCCTAACCAAGATCATATATTGCTTCCAATAGGTCTCGGTGGCGTCAGAATCCGACCAAACACTTGGTTCATTCAGCGCCTCTAACTTGTCCACTAACCGCATTTCCGCGATGAGCGCGTCAGCACTAGCAGCGTAGGCCCGCCAACACGTGGCCTCTGCAGCAACCGCGAAGGGATCACCAATCGCCGCTAGAGCACCCACAAACTGCGCCCCCAAAGCAAGTAGTGTGCTGGTATGCGCCGCTGTCATCGCATAGGTGTGAGTATCTAGCCATTCAACTCCGCTGTTATATGCATCAACAGCTGCCTTAACCTCTGACGGACTCACTGGTCACACCTCCTCTAGATTATTGAGGCAGCCATACACAGAATCGACGGCGTCCTGATAAGCGAGGGCGGAACTATTCAACGCCAGAACAAACGCATCGAACGCCGCCTTCCCCCCTTTCCCGTTTTCACCAACATCGTCACCGAGCACGTATCGGTTCATTTGTTGAACTGCTTGGATGTATCCGGCGTAGAACTGGATCATATTACCCGTGTAAGTGCCACAATCCTTCCTTGAAAGAGATAACGCATTCAAGTGAGTTTTCCAGTCATCCTCAAGCGCGTGTTCCCAACCCATAAAAGTCAGACAGTCCGTCGCGATACTCCCTCTTGTCACTGTCATTTCAGCCATGCTGGATATCTCTCTCGTGTAATGCCCGTAGTGTAGTCATCGCCTTCTGGCTTGCCACAACTATCGAATGCTCAATCTCGTCATTAGTTGCCGCCGCGATCGAACGCGCCCTAACCAGAACTTGGTCAAGCACACGCCCAGAGTAAACAACAGTTACAATCCCCTGCTCATCGGTCCCAGTAACTTCAGGCTGAGCGATCCCTGAAGTGATATCAGACATCCAGTCAGTGAAGCTTTTCGTATGCTTGACAGACTCTATCTCATGTTGATCCATGTCTACATCGATCGTTGAAAGATCTGGCACATAGAAGCGCACTCTTGTAACAGCCGCCTGGATCGCCGCCGTTAGTTCGCCAGCGGTCATCCCTTTTCGCTTTACGGGGTCTATACTCACGGACCTAACGATGCCGTCAAAACCACATGTGATAGTTACTGGCGGATCAAGCAGCGAGGCGACTGACTGCCCGCTGCCTTCCAACTCCTGCTCCAACATCGCGATCGCCTGGCTTCGCCAAGCGACGACCAAATCTCGTCCAGCGCCTCTCGCGGATCGTTTGGTATTACGCTCACTTCTCCCGCCAAATCTCTTGCACCTCTTGGTTAGCCTTGACATAGTAGCCTTGGATATCGGTTAAGGCCGCGCTCAGCTTGTAAAGGCGGGCAACAAGGGCTTGCCCACACAACTGCCAGCTTTTTATCTCCTCCTCAAACTTGCCGCCAGCTTCGCTTTGCCACGAAGTAGTTACCAGTTCGTCCACCTCCCGTACTACCCCATTCATGGACGCATTGGCCGTCTCAGCCATAGCTTTGAATCGTTCTCTCATAACCCCGATCTGGTCGGTGTCAACAAACCATGTTTCGCGCGCCATATGCGTCCTTTCTATGCATATCGCTTCCCTCGGATCACTGGAGCCGGGTTATCATTCATTGACCCTCACCACTCAAACGACCAGCGTGGTAAGACACCATGTCCAGAAAAGACAAACCCGGCTCGGCTGAAACTGGTCCACTCCCAGAAGGGTCCAAACCGGATATCTGCTCAGCACTGTCTTCTGTTGCCTGGCGAATACCAAGAATCGCCCGCTGCATACCATCGGTTAAGACCCCAAGGTCCCCAATCCAAGTCTCCGCCTCTGACAACCAGGCGTCAGCGAGAGCCGCAAAACGAATCCCCGCAGCATCTACCCAAGACTCCGCTAGACCGCCTATCGACCGCCCGAAATCCTTCACACCAGAGTCAACGTCATCCTCAACTGCCCTTATGCGAACCGCCCCCGCTATAACAGCGTTGGTATCAACTAAAACCGGCTTATCACCGATCATGACTTCCCCCTCCCCAGCAGCACCAGCACCCCGCGACTAATAGATAGTTTCCCTCCGGCGAGATTACCACACTCCCGTGGTGCTCGAGCCACTTACACCGTTTATGCGAAAACCCCCAGGGGTACAGCGAAGGGCCCGGTTGAGGATTGTTAGTCTTTCAGTTCCCTTGTATTCCGACCTGAGGCCCGCTTGGGGTCTGGTCACGGTAGACTAGCTCAGGATGCAGACCAGATTTGAGGATACATGACGGGCATCGTAATCATCGGAACCCAGTGGGGTGACGAGGGCAAGGGTAAGGCGACCGACCAGCTCGGAGAGCGGGTTGACTATGTCGTACGCTTCTCTGGCGGCAATAATGCTGGCCATACGGTAGTGGTGGGCGATGAGAAATATGCCCTTCACCTGCTGCCATCGGGGATCCTAAACCCCCATTGCATTCCTGTGATCGGCAACGGGGTTGTCGTTGACCTCCAGGTCCTCTTCGACGAGATTGATGGTCTCCTGGCGCGCGGGGTCCAAGCTGATCGAGTGCTCGTTAGTGCCAATGCGCATGTCATAACCCCTTATCACCGCGTGATTGACCGGGTGACTGAGCGGTTCTTGGGCAAGCGGCGGATCGGGACGACGGGGCGTGGGGTTGGCCCGGCTTATGCCGATAAGGTCTCCCGGATGGGGATTCGGATCCAGGATCTCTTCGACGCTTCGATCCTGCGTCAGAAGGTGGCGGCCTCCCTAGAGCAGAAGAATGCCCTGCTGGTCAAGGTCTACAACCGTCCGGTGATCTCGCCGAGTGCGGTCGCCGATGAACTGCTTAGTTATGCCGATCGCCTAGCGCCGATGACCGTCGACACTGGCACGCTGCTCAACGATGCCCTTGATCAGGGCAAGGTGGTGCTCTTTGAGGGGGCCCAGGCCCACCACCTCGATGTTGACTTTGGCACCTACCCCTACGTCACCTCGTCTTCCCCCATCGCCGCCGGAGCATGTACGGGATCGGGGGTCGGCCCGACCCGGATCGACCGCGTCATCGGCATCGCCAAGGCCTATACCACCCGCGTCGGCGAAGGCCCTTTCCCGGGCGAACTGCTTGATGAGGTCGGTGAGAAAATCCGCCAGGCGGGCAATGAGTTCGGAACGACGACCGGTCGCCCGCGTCGCTGCGGTTGGTTCGATGCCCTAATCGTTCACCAAGCCGCCCGGATCAACGCTCTCACCGATGTCGTGTTGACCAAGCTTGATGTCCTGACGGGTTGGGAACAGATCCCCGTCGTCGTCGCCTATGATATTCACGGTGAGCGCCACGACCGGATGCCGGTCACCCAAACCGAACTCCACCACGCCACCCCGATCTACGAATACCTCCCCGGCTGGAGTGAGGACATCTCCAACGCTCGAACCTTCGAGGACCTCCCGGCCACCGCCCAAGCCTATGTCCACCGCCTCCAAGACCTGATTGGCGTTCGCGTCTCCGCGATCGGCGTCGGTCCCGGGCGCGAACAGACCATCGCTATCCGCGATCTTCTATAGATGGGATATTGGTGCCGTCCCCCGGCTGGGGGAACCTCCGTAGGCTAAGCTTGAGCAATGAACTTGACCGTATTAGTGGTTGGATCGGGCGGGCGCGAACATGCTCTAGCGGTGGGGTTGGCCCGCGATCCTTCAGTTGTCAGTGTCCACGTCGCGCCGGGCAACCCCGCGACCTGGCAGCTTAGCGAAACCTATAGCTTGCGTCAGGCCTCAGCGCTGGGTCGGGCGATCCGGGGGCTTAATCCCGTCGATGGCCAAGCGGTGGTCGCCCTCGCCGAGGAGTTGGGAGCCAATCTGGTTGTCATCGGCCCGGAGGCCCCGCTGACGGCTGGGGTTGCCGATGCCGTACGCGCCGCAGGCATCGCCTGTTTTGGGCCGAGCGCCGCCGCCGCCCAGTTGGAGGGGTCGAAGCGGTTCGCCAAGCAGATCATGAAGGCGGCTGGGGTGCCGACCGCGCTATCGCATTACTGTGACAATCTCGATGAGGTGAACCTAGCCCTCGATAGTTACGGCCCGCCTTATGTTGTCAAGGCCGATGGCCTGGCGGCTGGCAAAGGCGTGGTGGTGACTACCGATCGCGCGGAGGCGGTCGCCCACGCCGAGGCCAGTTATCCGGTGGTGATCGAGGAGTTCCTAGACGGCCCGGAGGTCTCCCTCTTCGCGATCTGTGATGGTACGACCGCCTTACCCCTGCTGCCCGCCCAGGATTTCAAGCGGGTGGGTGACGGCGATACCGGCGGCAATACTGGCGGTATGGGGGCTTACGCGCCCTTACCCTGGGCACCAGAGGGCCTTGTCGAGGCGGTTATGGAGCAGGTGATCACCCCGACCCTCGCCGAGATGAACGGGCGCGGGGCGCCTTTCCACGGCCTGTTGTACGTTGGCTTGGCGCTGACCAGTCGGGGGCTTCGGGTGGTGGAGTTTAACGTTCGTTTTGGCGATCCGGAGACCGAAGCGATCCTGCCCCTGTTGACCACCCCCCTCGGTGAGTTGCTCTATGCGGCAGCGACCGGTGGCTTGGCCCAACACCCGCCGTTAACCTGGCAGGATGGGGCGGCGGTGACTGTGGTCTACGCTGCTTACGGCTACCCTG
>JAIRKB010000067.1 GCA_031260385.1 Propionibacteriaceae bacterium
TGAAAGGTCAAGGTTGATCTGAGCCTGGAGGACCTCATCCGCGATATCTGCTTGCGCGGGCGTGGTAAGGGCACAACCAAAAGTGATCATGCAAATAGTGGCGATGATCTGGGTTATTAACCGTCGCGCGGACATGAGACCTCCTCTCAGCGCCCGCGCCTCCCCGCTTGGGCTTACCAACCGCTCGATTATTCGGCGGCTAAGCTCCGTCAGTCACTGCGCCAGGAGTGTCCTCCCAAATTTCCCATACAGTGGGACCTTGTATATCGACGATAGCGTTTCACTTGGTGGTTTGACTAGAGTTTCTTTTTCTATCCCGTCCCGACACGCGGGAAATCCTCAATCTAGTATGGAGAGTTATCCCCAGGTGTAGGAGCCTCGGGCCCCGTACCGGCAGTAAAGACCTGATATGGCGATACGGCTAGACTGGGGGTCATGACTGTTCCCGCGCTTGACCTTAGCCGTTTTGACCTGTCCCAACGACCGGCTGATGATCTGTATCGCCATGTTAATGGGGGGTGGCTGGCGACAGCGACCATTCCGGATGATCATGCACAAATTGGGTCCTTTATTGACCTACGTGATCGTTCGGAAAAGGCGATCCATGAGATTTGCGAGGGGTTGGCGAAAGATCGCGGCTTAGACCTCACCAGCGAAGCGGGAAAGATCGCTGCGCTCTATCGGTCATTTGTCGATGAGGAACGGGTTGAGACTGTCGGGGCGGCCCCCCTGACTCCGTTGCTGGAGCGAATCGAGGGGATTGAAGATCTTGATGATCTGCGGGAGTGGTTTGGCTGGTGTATGCGCCATGGGTTCAGCTCCTTACTGGAGACTGAGGTCGAGTCGGATCCTGGTGACCCGACGCGCTACCTCTTGTTCGTAACTCAAGATGGTCTGGGGTTGCCGGACGAGTCGTACTATCGCGAACCTCAACACGAGGCGATCCGCGAGCAGTACCAACTCCATTTGGCGCGAATGCTGGCCCTCGCCGCTGGTCGGGGTGAGCCTCAGCAGACTGACACCGCTCAGGCGCGCCAGATCTGGGAGTTGGAGACGGCGATTGCCGCTACCCACTGGGATATCGTCAAGACCCGCGACTTGGTGGCGATGTACAACCTGCGTACGATCGCTGACCTCGCCGCTGAAGCGCCAGACTTCGGCTGGCCGGATATCCTCGGAGCGGCTGGGATCTGCTGTAAGGTCAAGGAGGTTGTCAACTGTCAACCGAGCTTCTTTACGGAGGTCGCTGCCCTGATCACCCCTGACCGGTTGGATGATTGGAAGGCCTGGGCGCGCTTCCACTTGATATCTGACCTTAGTCCCTATCTTTCGAAAGCCTTCGTCGACGCTAACTTCGCTTTCTATGGCACGGCCCTGACCGGGCAGAAGGCCTTGCGCGCCCGGTGGAAGCGGGCAGTTGGGTTCACTGAGGCGGCGATGGGCGAGGCCTTAGGCAAGATTTACGTTGAAGGCAACTATCCCGCCGAGGCGGCTCGCCGGATGGGCGTACTAATCGCCAACCTGCTGGCCGCCTACCACGAGTCAATCAGCGCCTTGACCTGGATGAGCGATGAGACGAAAGCGGAAGCCCTCAAGAAGCTGGAGAGCTTCCGGGCCAAGATCGGCCACCCGGTGGTGTGGCGCGACTACTCCAACCTGCGGGTGGTTGAAGGCGATCTGGTAGCAAACGTTATCGCCAGCAATGAGTTCGACTGGGATTATGAGATTGGCAAGCTGGCTGGTCCGATCAACCGCGACGAATGGCTGATGTATCCGCAAACCGTTAATGCCTACTACCATCCGCTGCGCAACGAGATCGTCTTCCCGGCGGCCATCCTCCAACCCCCGTTCTTCAACGTCGACGCTGATGATGCCATCAACTATGGCGGGATCGGCGCCGTGATTGGTCACGAGATCGGCCATGGTTTTGACGACCAGGGTTCGACTTGCGATGGTGAGGGTCGGCTGCGCGATTGGTGGACTGAGGAGGATCGGGCCGCCTTTGAGGAGGCGACCAAGGCTCTGATTGCCCAGTACGATGCCCTCAGCCCGGCCCAAACCCCCGAACTTCACGTCAACGGAGCCTTGACCATCGGCGAGAATATCGGTGACCTAGGTGGGTTAGGCATCGCCATCAAAGCCTGGCGCTTGGCCGGCGGAGCCGACGCCGAACCAATCGATGGTTACACCGGTCTGCAGCGCTTATTCCTAAGCTGGGCCGCCTGCTGGAGCTACCACTCCCACGACGAGTTGGTCGCCCAACGCCTAGCCGTCGACCCCCACTCCCCAGCCGAGTTCCGCTGCAACCAAATCGTCCGCAATATCGACGAGTTCTACGAAGCCTTCGCCGTCACCGAAACCGACGCCGCCTGGCTGCCCGTTGCCGACCGAGTCACCATCTGGTAACCGTCAGGCAATAGACTATCTTCATGGGTAGGGTACTGGATGACCGTTATGTGTGGGAAGCAGATTTAGGTCGCGGTAACATGGCAACGGTAGTCCGTGCTTATGATCCTGTGGAGCGCAGGATGGTAGCAATCAAAACGCCACGGTTTGACCAAGCGGACACCGATGTTGACGGTATCGTGTCGCGTTTCCTTAGGGAAGCCCAGATCGTAGTTGAAATGCGACATCCAAATATTGCGCACGGGTACCGCTGGTTTGAGACTTACGATGCAGTATTGGGCACTAACGTGCCTAGCCTTGTTACCGAGTTTGTTTCTGGAAAGACCCTTCGGTCGATATTACCTGCGGCAGGTATGCCACCATTGCAGGCGATGGAAATAGTGATGGGTGTGCTTTCTGGGTTGAAGTACGCTCACAAGCGGCAGGTCATCCATCGAGACATAAAGCCGACTAACGTGATGATCGAAAACGACACCAACACGGTCAAGCTCATCGATTTCGGGATTGCCCGTGTGTTCGACTGGACACGCTCGCTCCAAGTATGGGGGACACCAGAGTACATCTCTCCCGAGCAACTTCAGGGTGACACCGCTGACGAGCGAAGCGACCTGGTATGTAGCTCTCCTGGTTATGTTGACCGGCTGGTCATGTGGTGGTCTGACCAGGTTGGGA
>JAIRKB010000074.1 GCA_031260385.1 Propionibacteriaceae bacterium
ATCTGAGCTTCAATCACCAACATTGCCTGTCGGGCTTCCGAGATCGCGGCCTCCCGGGCGTTAGTGGCGATTCCTTCGGTGACTTGGTATAACAAAAAGACCCCGGAACCAAGGAGAACCAACAACGAACCAAGCATCGATGAGGTCACCACGCGCAGGGTCAAAGAGGACTTCCACAAGCGCAGTGGAGCGCCCAACCAATGCCAGAACTTGGCGTAGTCGACCTCAGCCACTCGTGCGATACCCCACACCGAGCACCGTGATGACGATCTCGGTGTTATCGGGATCGCGCTCAATCATTGCCCGCAGACGTTGGATATGAACGTTAACGAGCCGGGTATCAGCCGGGTTCTGGTAACCCCAGACCTGCTTCAACAACTGTTCACGGGTGAAAACATGCTTCGGTTGGCGGGCTAAAGCCAAGAGTAAGTCAAACTCCAAGGGTGTGACATTGATCGGCACATCGCCCTTGCGAACCTGATGGGATTCGACGGCAATCGTCAGATCGCCAATCGTCAGGGTTTCAATCTCACCAGCAGACAAACGACGCAGGCGGGTCCGGACGCGTGCCACCAACTCGCGCGGCGCGAAGGGTTTGGCGACGTAATCATCGGCCCCCACCTCAAGACCTCTGACCACATCATTGGTGTCAGACTTCGCCGTGAGCATGACGATCGGCACTCCCGATTCGGCGCGAATATCGCGACAGATATCCACCCCACCGCGGCCTGGCAACATCAGATCAAGCAACACAAGATCGGGTTTCTCGGCTCGAAAGACCTGCAGGGCCTGGTCGCCACGGGCACACCAAGCCGTGGTGAAGCCTTCTTGGCGCAAGACAATCTGAAGCATCTCGGCTAGCGACGGATCATCATCGATTACCAGGATCTTTCCGTCTGTAGCTTCGACCATGTTGCCCTCCTCGTTCAGGAACCGCCTAACCCCATTATGCCAGTTTGGCAAGAATTAATTCGCGTACGACCCCGGCATCGGCTTTTCCGCCTAGATCCTTCATCACAGCGCCAACTAAAGCCCCGGCGGCTTGGACCTTACCAGCTCGGATCTTGTCAGCGATTTCGGGATTGGCCTCGATCGCTTGGGCGACCGCCTCGTCGAGGGTGGCCTGATCGTTGACGACCCCAAGTTGGCGGGCTTGGACGATCTCGCCTGGCATGCCCTCGCCAGCCAGCACGGCTTCAATCACGGTCCGTGCGAGGTTGTCGTTAAGAATCCCTTTGTCGACGAGGTTTTGAAGTTCCGCGACCGCCTGAGGGGAGATTGGCAGTTCATCCAAAGACACTTCCCGAGCATTAGCTTGGCGGAGCAGTTGGGACATCCACCACTTCCGAGCGGACTGGGGCGCACAGCCGGCGGCGACCGTCGCTTCGATCAGATCGAGAGCTTCCGCGGCGACGACATCGCGCATCTCGAGCGGTGAATACCCCCAGGCGGCTTGCAGTGCCGCTCGTCGCAGGCTAGGAGCTTGCGGGATGGTCGCTCGCAACTCGTCGACCCAACTCGGTGGGCAGACCACCGGCACGAGATCCGGTTCCGGGAAATAGCGGTAATCCTCGGCGTGTTCCTTGGAACGCCCAGGGGAGGTGTAGGTTCCATCCTCATGCCAGTGACGGGTCTCCTGTTTGACAGTCTTACCACTGGTCAAGATCGCCCCTTGACGGCAGATCTCGTGGAGGACCGCCTTCTCGATAGAGCGCAAGGAGTTGACATTCTTGGTCTCAGTCCGAGTCCCCAGGGTGGTTGATCCCTTGGGCATCAGCGACAGGTTAACGTCGCATCGCAGAGAACCCTGTTCCATACGGACATCAGAGACCCCCAGCGCCCGAATCATGTCTCGCAGGTAGGTGACGTAGGCCCGAGCGACCTCACCGGCCCGCTCCCCCGCACCGCGAATCGGCTTGGTGACGATCTCAATCAAACCGACACTAGAGCGGTTGTAGTCCATTAGCGAGTATTCCGCTCCTTGGATCCGCCCGGTCGCCCCGCCGACATGGAGGGCCTTACCGGTGTCCTCTTCCATATGGGCCCGCTCAATCGCGATCGTGAAGGACTCACCGTCGGCTAGCTCGATCACGACCGAACCGTTAAAACACAAGGGCTCGTCGGACTGAGAGGTTTGGAAGTTCTTGGTCATATCGGGATAGAAATAGTTCTTCCGGGCCATCCGGCAGCGCTCGGCAATCGAACAGTTGAGAGCTAACCCGATGCGAACCGCAGATTCAACCGCCGTAGCGTTAATCACCGGCAGTGAGCCCGGCAATCCAAGACAGATCGGACAGGTCTGGGAGTTCGGAGCGGCGCCGAAAGCGGTGGAACAGCCACAGAACATCTTCGAAGCGGTGTTCAGTTCGACATGAACCTCCAAACCGACCACCGGCTCGTAGACCGCCATCACGGCGTCAAAGTCCATCAGTTCTTCGTAGGTCATCGCTGATCCTCCTTCGTCAGCGGTGCCCAGATTGGCCCACCCCATCGTTGTTCGAGTACGGCTTCTAACACTGCTCCCACCTGGTAGAGTCGGTCATCGGCTAGGGCTGGGGCCATCACCTGAACCCCCACCGGCAACCCATCTTCAGGGGATAGACCGGCCGGGAAGGAGGCGGCAGCATTACCGGCGAGGTTAACCGGGATCGTACACAGATCGGCCTTATACATCGCCATCGGGTCTTCGACCCGCTCGCCGATCTTGAAGGCCGTAGTCGGCGTGGACGGTGATAACAGCACGTCAACACTGGCGAACGCTTTCGTGAAATCCTCAATGATCAAGGTCCGGACTTTTTGGGCCGAGCCGTAATAAGCGTCGTAATACCCAGCTGATAGGGCGTAAGTCCCCAGGATGATTCGGCGTTTCGCTTCGTCACCAAAACCGGCCCGCCGACTAGCCCGCATCACCTGATCGGCGGAGCGGGTGCCATCGTCACCGGCCTGCAATCCATACCTCATCCCATCAAAACGCGCGAGGTTCGAGGAAACCTCGGCCGGCATGATCAGATAATAGGCCGCTAGCGCCAGATCAAAAGACGGGCAGGAGACCTCTTCAATCTCGGCACCCGCCTGGGCGAGCAACTCGATCGCTTCATGGAAACGTTGCTCGACCCCCGGGGCGAACCCTTCCCCACCGAACTGTTTGACGATCCCGATCTTCATCCCAGACACGTCCTGGCGACGAGCAGCGCCGACAACATCCGGCATCGGGGCCTTGATTGAGGTCGAGTCACGCCGATCATAACCGCCCATCACTTGGTGTAATAGTGCCGCGTCGAGAGCATTGCGGGCACACGGTCCCGGCTGATCGAGGGAGGAGGCGGTCGCCACCAACCCCCAACGCGAGACCCCGCCGTAGGTCGGTTTCACGCCGACCGTACCGGTCAAAGCGGCCGGCTGACGGATCGAACCGCCGGTATCGGAGCCAATCGCCAACGCGGCTTCAAACCCCGCTAGGGCGGCCGCCGATCCCCCACCAGAACCGCCCGGCACCCGGGCGAGGTCCCAAGGATTATGGGTGGGCCCGAACGCCGAGGTCTCGGTCGAGGAACCGAGGGCGAACTCGTCGAGGTTCGTCTTACCCAAGATGATCATGTCAGCGCCCTGGAGGCGTTCGACGACGGCTGCATCGTATGGCGAATACCAGTTTTCGAGCATCCGCGAACCGCAGGTCGTTGGCGTGCCTTGATAGACGTAAGCGTCTTTGAGCGCTACTGGGACCCCGGCCAACTCGTGGGTTGGCTCACCGGCGGCTCGTTTGGCGTCAACTCGTCGCGCCGAGGCCAGGGCCCGTTCGCCATCAACAAAGAGGAAGGCGTGAATATCGCCATCCACCTCGGCAATCCGATCGAGGTGGGCTTGGGTGACCTCTTCGCAAGAGACTTCACCGTCGCGGATCATCTGGGCCAAACCGCGCGCCGAGGTTTGCGTCAACTCGTTCACGAAGCCTCCCCTAGGATTCTCGGCACGCGAATGCGGCCGTCCTCAGCGTCCGGGGCCATCGCCAGCACCTGCTCGACCGACAGCGAGGCGGCAACCTCGTCGGCGCGGAACACATTGGTGATGTCGAGGGCGTGGGAGGTTGGCACAACATCGTCACCAGCCACCTGGGAAACAACGGCCACCGCATCTAGTATCACATCAAGTTGGCTGGCGAGGGAGGTTAACTCCTCGTCGGTCATATCAATCCGCGCCAGATCGGCGAGCTTGACGACCTCTTCAAAGGCTAAAGCCACAGGTTCTCCATAACAGTCAATAATCAACCCTTAGATTCTAGACCTACGATGCAAGCATCTGCAGGTCGAAGCCTGCTGAGTGGCCAAGTCGACAAAAAACACTAGGCTTAACCCGTGAGCTCATCTACTGCGCAGACGCTTTACCCTTCGGCCGACTACGTCGAATCTTATTCCGCCGACCCCTCTCAGGTCGCACTAGCCCGCCGGGCCTCGAAAGACCTAGGCATCGAGGCTGTGAGCCCGGCCACCAGCCAAATCCTCACCATGCTGGCCAAGCTGGTCGGTGCAAAAGCCGTCGTCGAAGTCGGTACGGGTGCCGGGGTCTCCTCCTTAGCTTTCTTCGCTGGCATGCCCGACGATGGCGTCTTGACCTCGCTCGATGTGGAGGCTGGCCACCACTTGGCCGCCCGCGAGAGTTTCAAGGCTGCTGGCATCGCCCACACCCGGTTCCGCCTAATCACCGGCGAGGCCCTCAACCTGCTGCCCAAGCTGCGCGCTGGGGCCTATGACATCGTCTTCATCGACGCTGACCTGCTGGAGTACCCGGAATACCTCGAGGACGGGTTGAGAATCGTTCGCGGCGGCGGATTAGTCATTCTCTACCACGCTTTATTGGCCGGAAAAGTCGCCGACGACACCAATTTCGACGACGAAACCATGCTGATGCGCGACACCCTAGAAGCCGCCCGCCAAATCACCGGCCTAACAGTTAGCCTAATCCCCGTCGGCGACGGCCTCCTGGTCTGTACGACCGCCCCCGAAAGCTAGACCGGGCGGCGGCGGAAGCCTTGGGGGGTCATGGTGAAACCGGCTTGTTCTAGGGCTGGCTGCCAGTCGCGGGCGCTTAGGGCGGGGTCGGAGTTGACTCTGGTGACGGTGATGGTGTCTAGGTGGCGTTGATCGATCCAAACACCGATCAGCTTTAGGGCGGTGATGACGGGTTCGAGCTTGGGGGTGAAGGTGATGAGGGTGTGGGCGCCACGCTCGAGGTAGATGATCGGCCAGCCATCGTCGAGGACGACAAGGGCGCCGGCTTTGCGGGTTGGACGGTGCCCCTGCGACTCGGGCCAGGGTAGGCCAGCACCCCAGGGGTTGGCGGGGTCACAGGCAGCGACGAGGAGGAGGCCGGAGGATTGATCCTCGCGGAGTCGATCGACGGAGCCGGGGAGGGCGAACTGGGCGGCGCCAAGATTGTCGACAAAGTAGCCTCGACGTGCCGTACCCTGCTCTTCCATCGCCGCGCAGACTCGGTAGGCATCGAAAAAGCTCGGGGTCATCGGCTCAGTCAGGACGCTCCCCCGGGTCAAGATGCCATAGCGGGCTAGTTCCAAGCCGACGGCCTCGACTAGGCGATCAGTGGCGGCGGGACGCTCGGGGAGGGCAAACCAACGGCCGGTCGCCGAGCGCCGGGATGGCACCACTGGGCGCATTACCCGGCGGGCACGCGGAGTCGGGGGACGTTTCAAGGCGCCTTTACCGGAACCAAGCAGACGTACGGGCGCGAGGGTGTCGGAAGAGAGCCAGCCGGCCCAGACCAACTCCCAGATCGCCGTCTCGACCGCGCTGGCTAGGCCACCCTCGCTGGTGAGATCATCAATCGTCCACGCCCCACCTAAGGCAAAGCGCTCCCAGAGCTGA
>JAIRKB010000166.1 GCA_031260385.1 Propionibacteriaceae bacterium
CCGCTTCGATCAGCTCTTCGTCGGCAAAACCCCGCGTCCGCAGATAGCCCGCTAGTTCGCGACCACTGCGGGGAGCAAAACCGACCCCAAACCGGGCCGCTGCTTCGCCAGCAAACCCGCGTTCGGTCAAGAAGGCGCGGCCCGCTTCACCATCGCGCCCACCGAGGGCATCGGCGAAAAACTCCGCTGCGATCCCATTGGCCTCCAACAGGCGCAGCCGGGAGATCCCAGTCGGTTTCGCTTCGTCGGTGTAGCGCAGCTGGATGCCATACTTATCAGCCAAGAACTCGACGGCCTCGCGGAAGGACAGGTTCGAAATCTCCTGGAGAAAGTTGACCGTGTCGCCACCCTTGCCGCAGCCGAAGCAATAGTAGAGACCGCGAGCGGGAGTGACCTGGAAACTAGGGGTTTTCTCGTCGTGAAAAGGGCATATCCCCTTCAAAGTCCCGGCTCCGGACGGCTTGAGGTTGACATAGGCGGTGACCACATCATCGATCCGCGCTCGGGAGCGTACCTCCTCGAGATCGTCGGTGTTGATGAAACCAGCCATAGGTAGAGTCTACGCGAGAGGTTATCCCCAAAATCTAGTGTTGTCGCGATGTTGCTCGACAAACTCTGTGGATAGGTGACCATCCGGGGTCAATCGACGGCATTAGTGAGTATGAACACTTTGCAACGCGAACATGAGACGATCCTCGCTAAGCGGATCGAAGCCGGTCTACTGGCCCAGGACCTACTCGACCACCCCACCGATACCGTTTCGGCCACAGCCAGCCCAGCCGAATTGAAAACCCTCGTTGAGGAAGGCCGGGCCGCCAAAGAGGAGCTCGTCATCGCTCACCTCGGCTTAGCCCGGGTTGTCGCCGCCGACGCCGCTCGTCTTCGGCGGGGCAACTTCCCCGATCTGTTCCAAGAATGCTGTCTCGGCTTACAGCAAGCAGTGATGAGCTATGACTGGCGGAAAGGCGCGTTCGGTCCGTACGCTGGAATGTGGATCCGCGCTAGTGTCAAGCGTCAGCGCCCACCCGGTTGGGTCAGCCTCGACGGGCTCGAAGTCGAGGATCGCAGCGCTAGTCGTCGCCAAGAGGACTGTGTCAACCAAGCCGGTCTAGCGCGCGTCCTCGAGCTGATCCCCGATCGTCAGCGCCGAGTGCTCAAGCTCCGCTGCGGTTGGGAGGGACCAAGTAGGACCCTCAAAGGCGTCGCCAGCGAGCTTGGCACAACCATTGCCAAGGTCCGCTTGCTCGAACGCCAGGGCATCGCCTCGATGCGAGCGCACTGGCTGATGACCGAGGCGGCGTGAAGTCCCGCGCTCGACCTGCATTACGCTAATATTAAGCCCGGGTTGCCGGTCGGCGGCGACCGGAACAGTTCAGGAGTCTGCTTTGCCTAGCACAGTCGAAAAGCTCAGTACCACCCGCGCCAAACTCACTATCGAGGTGCCGTTTGCCGACCTCAAACCGGCGATCGAGAAGGCCTATCGGGAGTTGGCCTCTCAGATCTCAATCCCCGGCTTTCGCAAGGGACATGTCCCTTCGGCGATGATTGACGCCCGGGTTGGGCGCGATACCGTGCTTGGGGAAGCGATCAACGCCGTTATCCCGAAGGTTTACGCCGAAGCGATGGAAGCCAATGAGCTCATGCCGCTCGGGCGTCCCGAGATCGAGATCACCAAGCTGGTCGATGGCGAAGCGGTGGAGTGTGTGGTCGAGATCGACATCGTGCCCGAGTTCGAACTACCCGACTTTTCGAAGATTGCCGTCAGCGTGGAGACCCTGGCTGATGGCACCAATCTGGTAGACGAGCGGATGGAGATCCTGCGGGAACGCTTCGCTCAAACCAGCGCTGTTGATCGCCCCGCCCAAACCGGTGACATGCTGATCATTAACCTGGCAGCGAGCCAGGACGGCGTCGCTCTAGAAGAAGCAATGGCGGAGGGGATGACCTACGTCATCGGTTCTGGCGACATGATTGATGGTTTGGACGAGGCGGTAATTGGCTGTGTCGCCGGTGACGAGCGCCAGTTCGAGACCACCTTAGTTGGCGGTGGTCGCGAAGGTGAAGCCGCCGAGGTTACCGTACGAGTGGTCGCGGTCTCCGAGCGAACCCTGCCGACTCTTGACGATGAATTCGCTCAAATGGTCTCCCAATTCGACACCATCGAAGAAATGAAACAGGATCTGCAAACCGGCGCGGCCCGGGAGGCCTTGGTCGGTCAGATCCGCCAGGCTCGCGATCGGGTGCTCGATGCGGTCCTCGACCTGACTGGCTTCGATGTTCCGGCCACCTTGGTTGATGCCGAGGTCGCCTCCCGTACGGCCCAAATGCAAGAGCAACTCCAGGCCGCTGGCTACACGATGGAGGATTACCTCGCTCGGATGGGTGACCCAACGATCACCACCCAAGCGGAGTTGGAAGCCGATACCCACCGCCTGGTGGAGCGCGGCTTGCGCACAGAAATCATCTTGACCCGTGTGGCTGAGGTGCAGAAGATTCCGGTTGATCAGCATGACCTGACGGCTTTCATCTACCAGAAAGCCCAGGAGACCGGCTCTAGCCCCGATCAGGTGATTGAGCATATGCGCGAGCACGATCATCTCCAAGAATGGATGGCCCAGATCCGGCAATCGAAGGCTCTCGATGTCATGGCGATGACCGCCAAGGTCACCGATGAGTCTGGAGCTAAGGTCGATATCAAGGCGATTTTGGCTCGCCCGATCGTCGAAGAGGACTGACGCTTTTAGCGAACACGCGGTCTGGGACTCCGGTTTTGGGCCTACTAGCGGGTAACCTTCGTGAGCGTGAAACAAATTTCAGGCTTACACCCGCAGATGGGCCTGCCAGCAGGTTCGGGCAATATGACCGACGCTGTCTACCAAGCCCTGCTCGCGAACCGGATTATCTTCCTTGGCTCGGAGGTGCGCGACGAGAACGCTAACGCGATCTGCGCCCAGATGCTCTTGCTCAACGCCGAAGACCCGAACCGCGATATCTTCCTTTACATCAACTCGCCCGGGGGGTCAGTCGACTCCGGCATGGCGATCTTCGACACCATGCAATGGATCTCCAATGATGTCGCCACTGTCGCCATCGGCTTGGCCGCTTCGATGGGACAGTTCCTCTTATCGGCGGGGGCTCCGGGGAAGCGCTACGCACTGCCGCATAGCCGGATCATGATGCACCAACCGTCCGGGGGGCTAGGGGGCACCGCTTCTGATATTCGGATCCAAGCCGAACAATCGGTTCACATCAAGAAGACGATGTGCCAGTTGATCGCCTCGCATACCGGTCAAACCGTGGAGCAGATTGAGACCGACTCTGATCGTGACCGCTGGTTCACCGCTGAGGAGGCTCAGGCCTATGGGTTCATCGATCACGTTTTCGAGCGGGCCAGCCAGATCATCACCGATTCGCCGAATAGCTGAAGGAGTCAACATGGATATCCGGGCTGAATACTACATTCCCCAATGGGAAGAGCGGACGTCATACGGGGTGCGTCGCGTCGATCCCTACACCAAGCTCTTCGAAGAAAGAATCATCTTCTTAGGCACACCGATCTCTGATGACATCGCCAACGCCGTGATGGCCCAGCTGCTCTGCCTCCAGTCAATGGATGCCGAGCGTCAAATCAGTATCTACATCAACTCTCCTGGCGGTTCCTTCACCGCCCTGACCGCGATCTACGACACGATGCGGTTCGTGAAGCCGGATATTCAGACGGTCTGCTTGGGTCAAGCTGCCTCCGCTGCGGCCGTACTCTTAGCGGCTGGTACGAAAGGCAAACGCCTCGCCTTGCCCAACTCCCGGATCCTGATCCACCAACCAGCGATCTCAGGCGAAGGGTCGTACGGCCAATCCTCCGACCTGGAAATCCAAGCCAAAGAGATCATGCGGATCCGCTCCCTGATGGAATCGATGCTGGCCACCGATACCGGTCAAGATCTTGAGCAGATCTCGCGTGATATTGAGCGCGACAAGTATCTCACCGCCGAAGAAGCCAAGGAATATGGCATCATCGACGAGATTTTGAGTGGGGAGTGAACCATGCCACGGTTAGGGGAGTCCAGCGAGCTGCTGAAATGCTCGTTTTGCGGTAAGAGCCAAAAGCAGGTCCGCAAGCTGATTGCCGGGCCTGGGGTCTATATCTGCGACGAGTGCATTGATCTGTGCAATGAGATCATTGACGAGGAGTTGTCTGGGACCACCCCGACCGAGGCGGCCGACGCCCTACCCAAACCCGAGCAGATTCACGCCTTCCTTGATGAATATGTCATCGGGCAAAGCTTCGCTAAGAAGGCCTTGTCAGTGGCGGTTTACAATCACTATAAGCGGGTCCATCTTGATGTACGGGGGCCGGGTTCCCATGAGAAGGTCGAGCTAGCGAAGTCCAATATCTTGCTGATGGGACCGACCGGCTGTGGCAAGACCTATCTAGCCCAGACCCTCGCTCGGATGCTCAACGTGCCTTTCGCGATGGCCGATGCCACCGCCTTGACCGAAGCCGGTTATGTTGGCGAGGACGTCGAGAATATTCTGCTGAAACTGCTTCAGGCTGCGGATTACGATGTCAAGAAGGCCGAAATGGGGATCATCTATATCGACGAGATCGATAAGGTGGCCCGCAAGGCCGAGAATCCATCCCTGACTCGCGATGTCTCGGGTGAGGGGGTTCAGCAGGCCTTGCTGAAGATCCTGGAAGGTACGACCGCTTCGGTGCCCCCCCAAGGTGGGCGCAAGCACCCCCATCAGGACTACATTCAGGTTAATACCAATAACATTCTGTTCATCGTCGGCGGGGCCTTCTCCGGGCTTGAAGACATTGTCGCTTCGCGTCTGGGGAAGAATCCTCTAGGTTTCACCAAGAACAAGGCTGCCGCCAAGATCACCAAGGATGAGCTTTTCCGTCATGTTCGCCCCGAGGATCTTCATGCTTATGGTCTGATTCCGGAGTTTATCGGTCGCTTGCCGATGATCGCCGCCGTCGAAGGTCTCGATCGCGAAGCCCTGATCCGGATCCTAGTCGAACCAAAGAATGCGCTGTTAAAGCAATTCCACAGACTCTTCGATCTCGATGGGGTGGATCTCCACTTCACCGATGACGCGGTCTCTGCCATTGCCGACCAAGCCTTAGAGCGCGGCATCGGGGCTCGTGGCCTGAGGGCGATCGTCGAGGAGACCCTGCTAGATGTGATGTTCGAGGTTCCAAGTCGCGATGAAGTCGCCAAGGTCGTCGTCGAAGCCGACGCCATCCGCGGTCTCGCGCCGGTAAACCTCATCCCCAAAGCCAAACTGGTTTCCTCCCAGCCCGCCAAAGCCGCCTAACCTAGTTTTGCGCCGCTAGCCAGGGGAGTGGCTAGCGGCGTTACTAGTTGCCCCCCGAATAAATGTCGTAGTGCCGAAGCCTGGATAAGCCGTACTTGGAACCTGCGGTGCCGTGCTAGGCATCCAAGATGCCGCACGCTGGCGTGTACACTTACGCAAAGCTCGCGTAGCCTGGATAAGCGCCAGCGCCATCCGGGAATGGTGACTGTTCTTTACCGGGGGGCTGGACACCGATATTGCTGTGCAGAAGACGTTTCGCGCCGCGATCCCTGCGGGATCTTATCGCGGCGCTCGGACTCGCGCCGAAAACGGCACTGCGTGCCTAAATCGTTGCACGATTTTTTCGACCCAGCTTCCGCTCAACAATATCGGCCCTCCAGCCCTAACTCTCACATTGGACTAGGGGATTGGTTTAAAAAACAAGTCAACGATCTGATTACTGAACGCTATACAACCGGTAGCATGATACCCGTAAGGTTTCTGCCGAAGGGGGTGGGGATGCTATCGCGCTTAATCAGGGCGGCTGTTGGCGGCCTGGTGATGGGAGTTCTCTGCTTTGTTGTTTGGCTGGCGGTCTTAAGCCGCCTTGCCACCAACGAATGGCAAGCGGGCATCATCGCAGCATTCATCATCTTGATCCTCACCACCAGCCTCACGAT
>JAIRKB010000219.1 GCA_031260385.1 Propionibacteriaceae bacterium
ACCAGTTACGCCCATATCTCGGTCTATCTGGGTAACTCGATGATCGCTGACGCCTCCTTCAGTTACGAGGCGCCAGGCTACGGCGGACGTACGGCCGCGATCAAGTGGATCTGGCCAGCGACGGGATATGCCTTTCGTTATGTTGGCTGAATGCCCAGCAACTGATAGAGCCAGGCAATCCACTCCCCGACACCCTCCGCTGTTTTGGCGGAAGTCTCGATGATCCCGGCGCGCGGGTTAACCGAGTGGACGTTGTTCAAAAACAGATCAATATCGAAATCTAGGTAGGGCAGCAGGTCAACCTTATTGACAACCACCACGTCAACACTACGGAACATCACCGGGTATTTCAGCGGCTTGTCTTCGCCTTCGGTGACCGAAGCGATCATCGCGCGCCGGTGGGCTCCAACATCAAACTCGGCCGGGCAGACCAGATTGCCGACATTCTCAATCAAGAGTAGATCGATCGTCGAAAGGTCGAGGCCCTCAAGGGCCCGCGCCACCATCGGCGCATCGAGGTGACATTCGCCACCAAACCCATCCCCAGTGTTCAGCAAGGAGATCTGGGCTCCCAGCCCCCGCAGGCGATCCGCATCCAGCGCGGTCTCGATATCGCCTTCGATGATTCCGCAGCGAACCTTACCTTTCAAGGCCGCCAGAGTCCGCGCCAGCAGCATGGTCTTCCCAGCCCCGGGCGAACTCATCAGGTTGACGGCTTTCACGCCAGCGGCGTCTAGCAGTTCCCGATTGGCTTGGGCCGCGGCATCATTCTCGTCAAAGATCCGCTCCAAGACTTCGATTCGTTCGCGACCGGTCGAATAACCACGATGATCCCCGATCTGTTCCGAGCGCGACTCATCCTCACTCAACAGGGGTTCATCCGGCAGATGAGGTGGCCAGTGATCAGCATGACTGGGGTGATGGTGATGGTCATGATCGTGGTCGTGACCCGGATCATCGTGATCATGCTCGTGTACAGTTCCGTCGTCATGACGATGAAAACGTCCCATTACTCCTCCAATTGCACCGCAGTAACCATGAACTCTTCCCCGGAAACAATCTCCACCGACTGCTTCGCGCAGGAATTACATCTCAGTATAGGCGCACTTCCCAGTCTGGTCTCGGTCCCGCACTCAAGACAGTGAATCACTCCCGGAATCCGCCGCACTTCGAGCCGACTGCCAGACAGTGGCGTGCCCGCACAAAGCATCCCCCAGCACGCCTCCAGGGTTTCTGGTACGACTTGGCGCAACTCCCCCACATCCAACTCCACCACCGAAACCGCCCGCTCCCCCGCCACCCGCCAGACAATCGCCTCGATTGAGCGGGCTAAAGACAGTTCGTGCATAACCCCAACTTACCTCACCGGATGCTAGTCTGGGAATCGGTTTATCAGACCGCTTAACCTGACTGGCGTGCCATGATTCGTAGACAACTGACCCTTACCGGGGTAGTTCAAGGGGTGGGGTTTCGGCCCAATGTCGCCCGGATCGCTGCGCTGCACCCGGTGACCGGGTTATGCGGGAACGATGACAACGCCGTCTTCATTGAGGCTCAGGGCGAACCTTCCGCGGTTAGCGATTTTTTTGAGTTGGTACGGATGGACCTGCCACCGCTAGCGACGATCATCGCTTGGCGGGAGTCTGAGCTTGTGGTGATTCCTGGGGAAGCTGGCTTTAGGATTGTACCTTCGCGCCGGGGGGTAGGCGCGATCACCCTGCTGCCCGCCGATGCTGCCATCTGTGGGGATTGCCTAGCGGATATCGCTGAACCGACCAATCGGCGCTTCGGTTATCCCTTCACAACCTGTACGAGTTGTGGGCCTCGCCTGTCGATTATTCGTGATGTGCCTTATGATCGTCCGCTAACGACGATGGCGGAGTTCCCGATGTGTTCAAGCTGTCGTCAGGAGTACGAAGACCCAAGTGATCGTCGATTCCATGCTCAACCGATCTCCTGTTTTGATTGCGGGCCCGATCTTTGGCTAGAGGTGAGCCAAGGGCTAACCACCGAGGTTCCCACCGATCCCCAGGATCGCCGGGCGCGCTTCGCCGCGGTCATTGCCGAGGCCAGTCGGCGGCTTCGACAAGGGGAGATCCTGGCGGTGAAAGGGATCGGGGGCTTTACCTTGTTCTGTGATGCCCGTAATCCTCGGGCAGTAGCCACGCTACGGGCGCGCAAAGGTCGTCCTAGCAAACCTCTCGCGGTGATGGCGGGATCGGTCGCCGCTGCGCAGACGATCGCTAACCTCGGCCAAGACCATCTTCGGGCCTTAACGAGCCGCGAGGCGCCGATCGTACTAGCGCCGATGGCCGAGACTTACGATCTGGCGGACCAAGTGGCACCCGGTCTCGATGATGTCGGGGTGATGTTGGCTTATGCTCCCCTCCACCGACTGTTACTAGGCGCCACTGACATCATGGTGGCGACTAGTGCGAACTCTTCCTCGAAACCGCTGATCTATGACAACGAAACCGCGCGGATTGACTTGGGGGCGGTGGTTGATGCCTTCCTGATGCATGATCGAGGCATCCACCTCCCGGTCGAAGACTCCGTCGTCATCACCGACGGCCCGATCATCCGCCCGATCCGTCGCAGCCGTGGTTTCGCCCCTCTCCCGGTCTTCCTCGGCCTCGATCATGGTGTTTGTCGGTGTGTATTGGCCGTTGGGGGGGAGTTGAAGAACAGCTTTGGGTTGGTTCGCGATGGGATGGTCTTTTTAAGCGCCCATGTGGGAGATATGGGAACTTTGGAGACTCAGCGGGCTTTTGAACTCAGTGTTGACCAAATGGTGACGGCCCACCGTCGAACACCGGAGTTGATCGTTACCGACAAGCATCCGGGTTATGCGACTAGGTCTTGGGGGGTACGTCAGGCGGCGCGCCTTGGCGTGCCTCACCTCGATGTCCAGCATCACCATGCCCACGCCCTCTCCCTGCTGGCGGAATACCAGCGCCTAGGCCAGCCGTTTACCTGCATTGTCCTCGATGGGACTGGTTACGGTGATGATGGCACGATCTGGGGGGGTGAGATCCTGCGGCTTGACTCGAACCCATTGGAGTTCGAGCGGGTCTGGCACCTACCTGGCTTCTGGTTACCAGGTGGCGATTCTGCAGTTCGTCACCCCTGGAAGTCGGCCGCTGGTCTGGCCTGGGAGTACGACATTGACCTGGCCGCTCTGCCGGGGTTTGCCGAGATCGTCAGTGCCGAGGAATGGGACCTAGTCCAGTCCCAACTCGTCAACCAGGTCGGAGTCATCCGGACCACCAGCACTGGACGTCTCTTCGACGCTATCGCCTCACTACTGGGTTTGCGCCATTCGGTCACCCATGAGGCCCAGGCTGCGATGGAACTGGAAACCCTCGCCCGGCGCTGTCCTCATGATCATCAGCCTTCTAGCCCTAAGCACCATCCGACAGCGGAAGCTGGAGTGCCTTATCTGGTCGGTGAGATCATCGCGGGACTCGCGGAAGGTAGGGCCTTGGCTTGCTTGGCCCGCCTAACCCACTCCCGTCTAGCCCGCCTGCTAGCCGAGGCCTGTCCCGACTCCGAAGCGATCGGCCTAACGGGCGGTGTCTTTGCTAATCGTCTGCTGTTGAGCTACCTCACCGACGATCTGGAGGCTTTGGGACACCAGGTCCTTCACCACCAGATTGTCCCACCAAATGATGGTGGGCTGGCTCTCGGCCAGGCTCTCGCCGGCGTACTGTCAGCCCAGCCGTAACCAGCCGGAACCCCCACCGGCCCGGACCAAGCAGCAAGGGGATTGGTGGTCCGGGCCGGTGGGGGGCTCAATATCACCCCTTTCGGCGCTTCTTGGATTGACGCAGCGAAGCGAGTTCATAGACCTCATCGACGCTAGCGGCGACCTCTGGCGAGTGGGATACGACGATCACACACTTGTTCTCCTCGTGTGCGAGCCGGGAGAAGATATCCATCACCTCCTCCTGAGTGGTCAGGTCAAGGTTGCCGGTCGGCTCGTCCGCCAGCAAAATATCCGGGTCGAAGGACAAGGCCCGGGCGATTGCTACCCGCTGTTGCTCCCCACCAGATAGTTTCAAGACCCGGCGCTTGGCGAGGCCCTCGTCCAAGTCGACCTTATCGAGCAGATCAGTGGCCCGTCGCCGCTTTTCGGGAATCTTCTTGCCGGAGGCTCGCATCGACAGCTCGACATTCTCGACGGCGTTTAGATGGGGCAAGAGATTGAACTGTTGGAAGACCACCCCCACATAGCGGCTGCGATATTGATACCGATCAATCCGCTGGACGTCGCGACCATCGAAGAGGATCTTGCCGCCTGTTGGCGAGGTTAGCCCGCTAAGCAGGGACAGCAAGGTGGTCTTTCCGGCCCCGGAGCGTCCGACGATCGCATAGGTCTTGCCTTTTTCGAACTGATAGTTCAGGTCTTTGAGGACTCGGTTACGTCCATCGTAGGCGTAGCTAACATTTTCTAGTTTGAGAATACTCATGGTTGTCTCCAATATCTCTAGGTCCGGTTGGCGAGGATCTTGAGCGGTTCATAGCGCAAGACGAAGATCACTGCAGCTAGGCTCGAAATTATCGTCAGGATGATTCCAATGAGGATCAACTGTCCGATGATTGGCAGGTTAATCGTGGCGTTTATCTGGTCAAGATAACTGACTTCCGCAGTGTCTCCGAAGACTGACATCATCGTGCCACCAGGCCCACCAATCGTGGTCACTGGTCCACCGCCCATTGGGCCCCCACCGGTTGTACGGCCGAAGTTGGTATTTTGGGCGTCAGCCTGGGCTTGGACTTGTTCAATCTGTGAGGTCAACAACTCGTTCGCCACTGGCACGCTGAGAGCGGCACCGAGACCGGCTCCGAGGATGATGAACACAATGGTCACACAGGCCAGTTCGGCCACAAACTGCAGCGCCACCTTTGGTTTCTTGATGCCAATGGCGGTTAAAACCCCAACTTCGTACTTCCGCTCGCGGATGTTAAAGACGTTGATGACAACCAAGATCACCGCGCCGATTGCCAGGACGATGACCAATAGGGTCGTCGCAAACTGAGAGAGATTCTGCAAAGGCAACAGACTCGATTGGTAGTTGTTGAGATCAGCGGAGGTCACGGTGTAATACTCCCCTAGCCCACTGGCTGCCAACTCAATGGCGAAACTTTCGTAGGCTTCCAGATTGGTAAAGACGAAGGTGCTGGCTAGTTGCCCACGAACCGCCGTGCTCGTTTCATTGCCCATGTAATCCGTTCCGGCCGTCGCCACCGAAGCTGAGTTCTGAGTGATCGCCTCCAAGGCTTGATAGCTCAGGCAGATCAGGTTGGCTGGATCCATGGCGGTCGAAAACCGGGGTTGGTCGCTGGACTGGCTTGACGAAGAGTCTGTGTAGATGCCGACGATGGTGAACTCGTAGGTCTCCTCAGCGTCATTCGGATTAGCCAGTGTTATGGTGTCCCCTACCGACAGGCCATTGAAGGCGGCTAGTTCACTGCTAATTAGGCAGGTCAACTCCTCAGAATCGAAGCTAAAGAGCTCCCCATCAACAATCGTGGCGGTCCCGGATACGAACTTTGTCATCGCTTGCTCGGCGCTATAGCCGGTGAGGGTGAAGTCACCCATTGCCATCATCCCAATGGTCCCACCTTGGATGACCACTCCCCCACCTTGCCGGTTGTCAAAACTTCCGGGACCGGGGAAACCACCCGAGTCTTCGCTAGAGTCAGCGGAACTCTCCGTGCTATAGGCTTCTAGCGAATCGCCGGCATCGAGGGAGATCGAACTCGAATAGTAGAAGTCTTTCACCGAACTCGATTCGGCGTAGACCAATAGCTCATCCAAACTCAAGTCTGGGTATTCCGCCATCAACTTGCGCATGGCGTCCATGTCGGGACGACCATTGGTTTGGATCCCTTCCATCATTTTCTGGCGATCAACGGTGATCGCGCCAGTGATGTTTATCTGATCAATCCCTGCCGCCTCGGCTTCCTTGGCAGCATTGCGGATCGCCAAGGCGACACAAGAGGCCGCGGCGATCGCTAGGACAATGATCCCGATGAGAATATTTCTGCCCATCGAGCGGGAAATACTCTTTAGTGCGTTGATTATCACGAGCACTGTTCATCTCCTTTGTAAGACTACATTGGTCAGACTAGACCGGCTCTATGTTGGCTCTTGGGGCGGGTGAAGGAGATTAGGTGAAGATTTGATGAAAGGTTAGCGAGCAGACGTATCAGTCAACTCAAACCAAAAGGTGCTTCCACAACCAGGTTCACTGATCACCCCATAGGCAGCGTCATGTAACCCAAGGACACTTTTAACTATCGATAGTCCGATCCCAGTGCCAATAACCGCCCGTTTGTGGGTCTCAGTGGACTTGTAATAGCGATCCCAGATCGCGGCCTGCTGGTCTTCGGGAATCCCCGCCCCCGTGTCGCTGACTTCAAACCGTACGGTGTCTTCAACTGCTTTCCCCGAGATGATGACTCGCTTATCCTCGCCGGTGAAGTTCACGGCATTACTGATCAGGTTGTAGAACACTCGTCGCAACATCGGCTCATTGGCTTGGGCCCAAAGCCCGTCGGCAATCTTGGTTTCGAACGAGTAATCTGCTTGGCTCGCCAGAACACTGAAGCTAGTCAGGACATCGGTTAAACACCGGCCCAGATCAACCTCGGTCTTGGTAATAGTGCCGTTATTGGCTTCGATCTTTGATAGTTCGAGGATTTCACCGACCATGCCAGTGAGCCAGTCAGTTTCCTTGATGATCGTGTCGCAGTGTTCCGTACGCTTCGTCGGGTCATCGCCGGAAACATCCCTGATCAGTTCGGAATAGAAACGAATGATCGTCAACGGGGTCTTGAGGTCGTGAGACAGATTTGCGATCAACTCCTGCCGATAACGCTCCAGGCTCCGCAGCTCACCAGTAGCGTAGTTCAACGCCGAGGCGAGCTGTTGGATCTCGGTGAAACCATCATCATAGAACCGGGCGTCTAGTTCACCCTTGACTAAGCGCTGGGCGGACTTGGTCAGTTTCGTAATTGGTTTGGAGAGTCGGCGGGCGATCCATTGCGCCATCACCAGGGCTAGAACCAGCAGGATCGCGGTGATGATGTAAAACTGGGTTCTTAACACCGAAATGGTGGAGTCGATCGAGGGAATCGCACTACTGATATAGAGGTAGTAGGCCCCATTATCCTTGTCAAATATCTCTGCGATATAGATCGCTTGTGACATATCCGGAAGACCAGCGGAGTCAAGGTAATAAACCCTGTCAGAATCGCTAGCTTGAAGTTTTTGGATGGCGGTAATCAGATAGTCCATCGGTAAACGATTGACCGGGCCCGGTGGTGGAAAACCTGTCGTCTCGGTGGGAAAACCGTCGAACCCCCAGGCCTGCCAACTTGCTTGCTCAATGAGGACGATCCGAAGGTTATTCTTGAAAGCCGCTTCGCTCAGAACGGCTGCCAAGTCGCCATCATCAACTTGGTTGACGATCAGATCACCAACTGACTTGATTTCGTTAAGCTTCATCGACTCGTAGAAGCTGCCGAGAAACAAAAACTGCAAGGCCCACAGCACCGCAAGAATGATCACGGAGAAGGTCGTGAGATAAAGCAGGGACTTAAACTGGAGCCCTTTAGAATCGATCTTCAAAGCGATACCCCACTCCTCGTAGGGTGACGACACAGTCCTTGTAGTCACCCAAGTTCGCCCGCAAGGTCTTGATATGGGTGTCGACCGTGCGGTCATCACCTCCGAAATCATAACCCCAAACCTTAGCCATCAGCTTCTCGCGGGACAGCGCGATATTCTGATTTTTCACTAGGAAGAACAGCAGATCATATTCCTTCGGAGTGAGATTAACTGGCGAGCCGTCGATGGTGACTAGCCGCGCAGTCATATCGACGACCAGTCCGCGAACACGATAGATCTCGTGGTCCAACCCGTCGACTTGAGCCGACCTTGTGGCATGCCTTGCCACAATGACGTTGATTCGAGCGATCACCTCTTTGGGTGAGAACGGTTTGGTGACGTAATCATCGATGCCCACCTCGAAACCGAAAAGCTTGTCATACTCCTCGCCCCGGGCCGACAGCATAAGAACCGGAATATCCTTGGTGCGCTTGATCTCCTTAACGGCGGTAAAACCATCCATCTGCGGCATCATGACATCCATGACAATGATGTCGTAATCATTGGCCCGGCTGAGCGCGACCGCTTCCATACCGTCGCGGGCTTCGGTGACCTCAAAACCGAGGAACTCGGCGTATTCACGAAAGCCAACGCGAATCGCGTCCTCATCATCAACGATCAGTATCCTTACGGCCACGCCACGATCCTCTCGTCCGCCGGTTGCCCTCAGTATAAAGGCCAATAGTGTTGTCTTGATGAGGACTAGGTGAAAGTTGTCCTTGGGCTTACGCGCTCCTGGTTGGTAGACAGGCGGTACACTTGCTGGGAGCTTTACATACAAAGGGGTGATTGGATGCGGACTGGTGACACGATAACCTTGGCCCACGGTGCCGGTGGGAAGGCTAGTGCCGCCCTGATCGAGACCATTTTCATCGATATCTTCGGTGCCCCCAATCCCGGTGAGCTGACCGATAGTGCGATCCTGAGCCTGCCCGGCGGACGCATCGCTTACACCACCGACGCTTATGTTGTGAACCCGATTCGCTTCCCTGGTGGTTCGATTGGTGATCTAGCGGTCAATGGGACGGTCAATGACCTAGCGGTCTCGGGGGCAATCCCGACCTGGTTGTCAGCGGCCTTCATCATCGAAGAGGGTCTGGCAATCGAGGAGCTACGGGGTATCGTCGAAGATATGCGCCGGGCCGCCGACCGGGCTGGAGTAAAGATCGTCACCGGCGACACTAAGGTCGTCCCTCGGGGCGCTGGAGACAAGGTTTTCATCACCACCTCAGGCATCGGGATCGTTCCCCCGGAACGGAGTCTGGGTGCCAGTCGAGTGTTGGCCGGTGATCGTCTGCTGCTCAGCGGTCCCATCGCCAGCCATGGCATGGCGGTGATGATCGCACGCGGCAATCTCTCGTTCAAAGCGGCGATTGAGTCGGACTCCGCCCCCGTTAATGGTCTGGTTGAAGCCCTTTACGCTGCTCTGCCTCCGTCCCAGGTTCACTGGATGCGCGATATCACTCGCGGCGGTCTTGCCACCGTTGCTAACGAGTTGGCGGCAGACACCGATCACGGGATCTTGCTCGACGATGCCGCGATCCCGGTCGCCGATCCGGTGCGCGGCGCCTGTGACATGCTGGGGATTGACCCCCTTTACGTCGCTAACGAAGGTTGCTTCGTGGCGGTGATCGCCGCTGACCAAGCGGAGCCCACCCTTGCGGCGTTAAGACAGGCCGGTGCTGATCAGGCCTGTTTGATTGGGGAAGTCCTGGCTGATCTGCCGGGACTGGTTGCGATTCGTAATGCTTTCG